>JAASSM010000042.1 GCA_021767885.1 bacterium
GCACCTCCACCTCCACGTACGGATGGGCCGCGGGATCGGTGGGGTCGTCCAGCTCGGGCACGTAGCGGCGCTGGTAGAGCCGGATCTGGTGCTCGTAGATCACGTCGGCGGGCAGCAGGCCGTCCTCGCGCAGCTCGCTGACGCGCACGCGGTGCAGCTGGGTGCGGCGGACGGGGATGCGCACCTCGGGATGACCGAGGGGCGTGCCCTTGCTGGCCGGCCGGTCCACGCGCGCCTTCTCGGCGCGCACCACGCCGGCGGCCGCCTCGGTGGGCAGGCTGCGCAGCTGGTCGCCGTTGAGGAAGGCGCCGGCGAAGCGGTGGTCGTTCCTGCCCACGCGGCGCGCGGCGGCGCTGCGCGGGGCGTCCTCGCCCGCGGTGGCGTCGGCGACGAACCGCACGCGCCACTCGCCGCCGGCCAGGTGGGCCACCGCCTGATCGGCGCCATCGGTGCGCACGGGCAGGATCACGTAGTTGACGATGCGCCGGCCGCGCCACCAGGCGGTCTCGCCCAGGCGCACCGCGGGCCCGGGCTGCAGGCCGGGATCGGCCCGCTGCATGTCCAGCTGGATGGAGCGCGGCACCCCCTCGGTGGGCACCGGCTCGCCGGGCTCCGGCCACAGCGGCGTCTCGTGGTAGCGGCCGCTCTCGGCGTCCTCCTGCATCACCGGCACGTACTCGCGCGCGAGCGACCGTGGCGCCAGCGGCTGCCAGTCCTCGCGCACCACCTCCAGGCGCGGCACCGTGCCGGGCGGTACCACGAGCCAGCCGCCGCGCCGCGGCACCCGCACGCCACCGGGCAGGCCGCCGCTGCGGAAACCGGGCAGGACGGCATCCCAGGCGGGCCGGGCGGGATCCGGGGACCGGCCCGCGCGCCACTGCGGCGCCGGCAGGTCCAGGGAGAAGCGGATCTCCTCGCGCGAGCTGGTGCTCACCTCCGGCTGCACGGGCTGGGCCATGGCCACCAGCGGTGCCACCACCAGCAGCGACGAGAGCAGGCGGACGACCGCCGGGATGCGGCCCACGGACTGGCTGGCGATCATGGAGCGCCTCTCCATTCTCAGGGGTGTCTCTGGGTGGTGATCAGGGGTGGGCACGAGGCTGGGATCAGTATACCAACGGGCCGCGTGGGGGTCAAACAGACGCGTGCGCGGGGTGGCGAACCACCCCGCGCACGGATGCCATCGCAAGGCCGTCCCGGTCTACTGGAACAGGCTCTTGACCTGGCTGAGGCTGGACTGCTCCACCGCGACGATGCCGTCACCGTTGAGGGTGGCGACCACGGCCGTCGGCGAGCCGCCGGTGCTGGTGCCCTCGATCAGGTCATCGGGGTTGGCGTTGTCCGCGAACACCGGGCCGTTCCAGCTCGGGATGCTCGGCGGGGTGGCCGGACCGGTGGAGAACTCCACGGTGGTGGTGGCCGTGTGGATCATGGTGAGGGTGCAGAGCACGGCCGCGCCATCGGTCACCGGCAGCGGGGTGCCGTAGCCCACCAGGTGGTTCAGGTTGTTGCCGAAGTTCAGCCCGTTGTTGGGGAACGCCACGCCGGTGACGATCACGGTGCCACCGCTGTTCTCGGTGATGCCCACCTCGTAGCCGCCGAGGGAGACGAAGTTCGCGCCGAGCATGACCACGTAGACGTCGAACGAGGTCGCCACGCCGGGGTTGAGGTTGGTGTTCTCGTCGGTGAAGTCGGTGCTGCTGAAGAACATGCCCAGGGCAGGCTGCTGGGCGAACGCAGTGCCGGCCATCAGGGCCACCAGGGAGAGAGCTAGCAGTTTCTTCATGGTTCACTCCTGAAGCAACGCAGGTCTTTCGATCCTCTGCCGGGGGAGCCTCGTCCCGCTACCCGCCGCCCGCATCGGCGTGGCAACATCCGGCGTATCCGGGGCTCGGTACGTCCGTGTAGAGCCGGGAGCCGTGGCCAAGCTGACCGGATTCCGGCACGGTGACCGGTCTCACGCGATGAATATCCCCGCAAAGGTTGGTCCTGTCAAGCGTGCAAACCGTCGGGACCACCATGGCGGAACGTGAGGAACCATGCCCCGTTGCCGGACCGGCCGGCCTCGGCCGCGTCCGCGCAGTTCGCAACGCCGGCCGGGGCAACTCGCCCGCCGGCGCCCGCCGGCCGCGGGACGGAGAACCCGCCGGTCGCGGACAAAAAAAAGAGCCCCGGGCGAACCCGGGGCTCCTGGGCGAACCAGGCTTACTCGAAGAGGGCCTTCACGCCGGACAGGGTGCTGGCCTCGACGGCCACCGGGCCCGTGCCCTGGAACGTGAACACGTGAGCGGAGCCGGTGATGTAGCCACACTCGATGAGGATGTCGGGGTTGGCGCCGTCAGCGATGACGGGGCCGTCCCAGCCGGGGATGCTCGGCGGGTTGGCGCCGGCCATCTCCACGGCGGTCGCATCCAGGTCCTCGAGCAGCAGGAAGTTGATGGTCGCCAGGACCATCAGGTCCTCGGCGGGCAGGGGCACGCCGTAGCCGACCAGGTGGTTGGTGGGGCCACCGAAGTTCAGACCGCTGTTGGGCCACTCGACGGTGGTGATCGACGCGGCGGCGGGCATGGCCATGCTGACCTCGTAGCCACCGACGGACGCGACGGACGTGTTGTGCAGGGTGACGTAGAGCTGCGAGGGGGTGAACAGCGGGAAGCTGTGCCCGGTCACGTACTCGCCGTCGACCATGGTCCACAGACCGAACTCGTCCATCTCCTGGGCCATGGCGCCGCAGGCCATGATGGCCACCAGAGCCAGTGCTAGCAATTTCTTCATGGTTGCACTCCTGAAAGCAGCGCAGGACTGTTGACGTTGGAACTGCCGGTGGGGCTTCCCGGCTGCCCCGCCGCCTGCATCGGCGGGGCAGCACTCCGGCACGGGTTCGACCAGTTCGAACGCCTTACTGGCAGATCGCACCGACCGCGGGGGAGAAACGCACGATGTCGGACAGGTTCACGACACCATCGTTGTTGAAGTCGGACCGGTACGGGTTGGTCCCGCCAGTGAGGTCCTGGGTGAAGGGCACGATGTCGGACAGGTTGATCTGCAGATCGCCGTTGAGATCGGCGCTGTTGTAGGTCAGATCGATGCCACCGCCAGCCAGAGCGGTCCCGGCGACGTAGACCAGCGTGGTCTCGCCCTCGGAACTGCCGCCGGCCGCCAGCGGGTTCTGCCACTCGGTCTGACCGAGCTCGTCGGTGGAACCGTCAGCGGTGGTGCCACCCGGGCAGGCGACCAGGCCGCCGGCCGAGGTCTCCAGCCACAGATCCTCGAAGGGATAGCCGAAGATCGGGTTGGTGTCGCTGTCCACCAGGGTCAGCGTGATGGTCGCGTCCACCTGGCTGCCACCGAGGAAGGCCTGGTCGAAGCCCACACCCTGGCCATTGGGAATCACGAACACCGAGGCCCCGTTGGCGGCGGGGTCGATGGACGCCGTGGACAGAGTCAGGTCGGGAACGCCGGCCCAAGCCAGGGAGGCCAGGCAAACGACCATGATGCCGAGCAAGAACCTACGAAGCATTAGGTCACCTCCAAAAGTGATCCGTTCAAGCGAGGGTGGCTAACCCAGGCGGAGTCTGTGTGAGAACTGCTGGAGTCCTCCTTCCCACTCGGAGTCCATCACTTGACGCAGATCAGATTACCACACCCCCCCTCCACAGGCAACCCTCTTTTTTCCCTGCTTGCCCATTATTTGCAATACGGTATCTGCATATGGGCCGCCGACATGGCCAGAATATCACGACAGGGCAAGCCCGTCGTGAAGATCAAGAATTGTGATTTTCTGGTAAAGGTGGTGGGCGAAACAGGGTTCGAACCTGTGACCCCCTGCTTGTAAGGCAGGTGCTCTGACCAGCTGAGCTATTCGCCCACCCCGGAGCGGAAGAGGCGCCAGACGAACGCCGGCAGGGCCACGCAGTAGCCCAGCACCAGCAGGACGGGGCCCCAGGACAGCGCGCCGGCCGCCAGCAGGAGGTAGCCCGCGAGGATGGCGACGAGGCCGGCGGCGAGGATCCAGACGTGGCGCAGGATGGTCATGCGGTCCTCCAGGTGGTGATGGCGGGCGCGGCCGCGGTCCAGGGTAGGCTGCCCGGCGCGCGGCGTCAACGCCGACGCTCCCGCATCAGTTCCCGGTAGCGGGCCACCGCCCGCCGGTGCTCGGCGTGGGTGCGGGAGAAGACGTGCCCGCCCTCGCCGTCGGCCACGAAGTACAGGGCCTCGCTGGCGGTGTCCGGCCGCGCCGCCGCCAGCAGGGCGTCACGACCCGGGCTGCCGATGGGCCCGGCGGGCAGGCCCGCCCGGCGGTAGGTGTTGTAGGGCGAGTCCACCTCCAGGTCGCGGTAGAGCAGCCGCTCGCCCCGCTTGCCCAGCCAGAAGGCCACGGTGGGATCGGCCTCCAGGCGCATGCCCCGCGCGAGGCGGTTGTGGTAGACCGCCGCCACCGCTGGCCGCTCCGCCGCCAGCCGGGCCTCCGCCTCCACCAGCGAGGCCAGCGTCAGCAGGCCGTGGGCGGAGAGGTCGCCGGCCACGGGCAGCGCGCGCCGGCGGGCGGTGTCCACGCGGGCGAGCTGCAGCCCCACCACCGCCGCGGCCACCGCCTCGGCCGTCAGGCCCTCGGCGAAGTGGTAGGTGTCCGGCGCGAGATAGCCCTCGCACCAGGAGACGGCGCCGCCGCCGGGCCGGTCCGCCCCGGCCAGCGCCCCCGCGAGCCGCGCGCGCTCCGCGGCGGTCATGAGCGTGTCGGCGCCCCCGCGCACCAGGCGCTCGGCGGCGGCGAGGATGGCCAGCGCGTCCAGGTCCAGGCTGTCGGCGAGGACGGCGGCCATCTCGGCCGCCTCCCGGCCCTCCGGCAGGGTCACCACCACCGGCAGGGGTCCCTGCCCGGTGAGCTCGCGCAGCAGCTGCCGCGGCGACACCCCCACCGTCAGGCGGTAGCGCCCGACGTGCAGGTCGTGGTCGGCTCCGAGCAGGCGCGCGCCCAGCAGGAAGATCCGGGGCCGTCGCAGCACGCCGCGCGCGGTCAGCTCCGAGGCCACCGAGCGCAGGGTGGCCCCCGGCGCCACGCGCACGGTCACCGACGCCGGGGCCCCCGCCGGCGGCGCGAAGCCAGCGGTCCAGGCATGCCAGGCGAGGCCCGCGAGGATCGCGGCCGCCACCAGCACCGCCGCGGCCGCGGCCACGAGCCAGCGGAGCCCGCGGCGCATCACGCCTGCTCCGGCGCCCCGTCGGCGCGCAGGCGATCGAGGTGCTGCTGCAGGATGATCTGGGCGGCCACGGCGTCCACCTCGCCCCGCCGGGCGGGCCGGCCCCGCGTGGCGATGGCCCGCGCGGCCTCCTGGCTGCTGTAGCGCTCGTCGCAGAGGGTCACCGGCAGGCCGAGGGCCTCGGCCACCCGGTCGGCGAAGCGCCGGGCGCGGCGGGCGAGGTCGCCCTCGCGGCCATCGGCGGTCAGGGGCAACCCCACCACCACGCCGGTGGCGCCGCGATCACGGGCGAGGTCGGCGAGCAGCGCGAGCACCGAGCCGTCGCGTCCCTCGACGTGCACGCCGACCCCGAAGGCCAGGGTGCGCTCGGGATTGCTGGCCGCGATGCCGATGCGACGTTCTCCGTAGTCGATGCCGAGCAGGACGGACATGGTCCGGGAGGATCAGCTGGCGCCGTCGAGGTTCTTGACCAGGCGGACGCGGAAGCGGCCGTCGGGGGCGCGGTCGAAGTCGAGCCGGTCGGTGAACTCGCGCATGATGAGGATGCCGCGGCCGCGCTCGCGCATGATGTCCTGGGCCGGCTGCCAGCTGGAGACGTCGAAGCCCGGCCCCTGGTCCATCACCACCACCTCGAGACGCCCCGCGTGCATCTCGATGTGGATCTCCACGGGATTGGATTCCTGCAGACCGTTGCCGTGCTCCATGGCGTTGGTGCACGCCTCGATCACCGCGGTGCCCAGCTCCTCGAGCACCTGCCGGGGACAGTCCAGGTCGCTGCCGAGCTCGAGCAGCACGGCGTCCGGGACACCGAGGAAGGCCATCTGGCTGGGCAGCTTCAGTTCGATGCGGGAGTTCACGTCGGGCGCCCCCGTCCCTGGTTCAGGCGAAGCTCCGGACCGCCTCGTCCTCGTCGTCGAACGACTGGAAGACCGTGGACAGCTTGGAGACGATGAAGATGTTCTCGATACGCTCGGTGACCTTCAGCAGTTTCAACTCGCCCCCGGCCCGCTGCAGCGTGGTGTAGCCGGAGATCAGGATCCCGAGCCCGGTGCTGTTGACCCACTTGACCCGCTCGAGGTTCACCAGGACGTTGTGGATCCCCTCGTGCATGAGGGTCCGCAGGACCTCGTTGAACGCCTCGGCGTCCGGTCCGCCCATGATCTTGCCGCTGATGTCCAGGATGGCGACCCCGTCGCGACGGCGTTCCTTGATCTTCAAAGCGTCGTCTCTCCTTGTGCCAGGCGCCGACCAGCTTGGCGCAGAATAGTGCAGCCGGGCCTACGTGTCCACCCTCACCGCGCCGGCCGCAACCGCTCCCGCAGCCCCGCCAGGACCGCGGCGAAGTCCGCCGGCAGCGGGGCGGAGAGGCTCAGGGGCCGCCCGTCCGCCGGGTGGCGCAGGTGCAGCTCGGCCGCGTGCAGCATCTGCCGGCCGGCCGCCCGCACCATCGCGGCCGCCGCCTGCCGGTCCGCCGGCGCCACCGTGCGCGCGCGGCGGTCGTCCCCGTAGACCGGATCGCCCACCACCGGGTGGCCGTGATGCGCGAAGTGCACGCGGATCTGGTGGGTCCGGCCGGTCTGCAGCCGCACCCGGCAAAGTTGCACGAAGCCCAGATCCTCGGCAACCTCCCAGTGCGTGACCGCCTCGCGGCCACCGCGCCGGACCACGGCCATGCGCTGCCGGTCGCGCATGTGCCGGCCGATGGGCCCGGTGAGCGTGCCCTGGGCCTGCGGCCACCGGCCCCAGCTCAGTGCCAGGTAGATCCGGCCCAGGGTGCGGTCCTGGAGCTGGGCGGCCAGCTCGCGGTGCGCCCGGGCGGTGCGGGCGACCACGAGCAGGCCGCTGGTGTCGCGGTCCAGCCGGTGGACGATGCCCGGCCGCAGCGGGTCGCCCGTGTCGGCGAGGTCCAGACCGCGGTGGGCCAGGGCGTTGACCAGGGTGCCGTCGGGATGGCCGGGCGCGGGGTGGACCACCAGCCCCACCGGCTTGTCGATCACCAGCAGGTCCGCGTCCTCGTGGACCACGTGCAGGGGGATGTCCTGGGGGGCGGCCGACAGCGGCGCCGGCAGCACGCAGGTCACCTCCGCCCCGGCCTCCGGCCGGAAGGACTTGGGCCGCGGGCGCCCGTCCACCAGCACCTCGCCGGCGGCGAACGCCTTCTGGATCTGGTTGCGGGAGAGGTCCGGCTGGCAGGCGGTCAGGATGCGGTCGAGCCGCTCGCCGGCCTCCGCCCCGGTCACCCGGTGGCAGACCCGGTCAGTCATGGTCCGGCGCCGGGGACCGGCGTCGCGCCCGGCGCTCGCGGTACTCCTCGGCCAGCAGGCTGATCAGCAGCAGGGTGCCGCCGCAGGTGACGCCGATGTCGGCGACGTTGAAGGTCCAGAAGCGGGCGGTGCCGAGGCCGAAGTCCAGGAAGTCCACCACCAGGCCGTCGTAGAAGACGCGGTCCACCAGGTTGCCCAGGGCGCCGCCCAGGATCAGGCCCATGGCCAGCCGGCGCAGGCGCAGCGCCGGGGGCGTGACGATCAGGAACCAGATCAGGGCCACGGCGGCGCCGGCGCTGATGGTCACCAGGGTCCAGCGGCCGAAGGGCGTCAGCCCCATGGCCGCGCCCGGATTGCGGACGTAGGCCAGGCGGAAGAACTCGCCCAGGACCTCCACGCGGTCCGCCCGCAGGGCGTCCGCGTTGGCCAGGACCACCCGCTTGGTGATGAAGTCGACCACCCAGAATCCGGCGGCCCAGAGCCAGGCTTCCAGTCTCAGCATCAGGAGGACCCTTCCTCCTCCTTCTCCTTGCACTCGATGCAGAGCCGGGCATGGGGCACGGCCTTCAGCCGCTCCTTGCCGATCTGGCCGCCGCAACCCTCGCACTTGCCGTAGGAGCCGTCCTCGATGCGGGCGAGGGCCTCCTCGATGTGGTAGAGGTAGCGCCCCTCGGTGCTCGCGAACTGGATGGTGGCCTCGTACTGGTACTCGTCGGTGCCCTGGTCGGCCAGGTGATTGGAATGCGCCCGGCCGGCGGCCGCCCCCTCCTGCCCGTCCTGGCCCCGGATCACCTTCTGGTGCTGGGCCATGGACTTGACCACCCGCTCCTTCTCCGCCAGCAACAGCTTGCGGAACCGCTGCAGTTCGGTCTTGCGCATGCGTCTTCCCTCCGCCGCGCTCAGCGTCTGGCGAGCATGATGGTCACCTCCGCATCGTCGATGCGGAACGAGTCGCGGTGCGGCAGCTCGCCGGTGGCCGCGAGCGACTCGGCCAGGGTCTCCTGGCGGATGCGATGGGTGTGGTCGGCCACCGCCGCCTGCACGCCGGCCGGGCCGGCGATCACCAGGTCGATGCGGTCGCTCACCTCCAGCCCGCTCTTCTTGCGCAGGTTCTGGACCTTGTTGATGAGCTCGCGCGCCAGGCCCTCGGCCCGGAGCTGGTCGGTCAGCGTGGTGTCCAGCGCCACGGTCAGGCCGCCCTGGCCGGTGGCAGCGAAGGGCGCGAAGCCGGCCTGGCGCACCTGGATCTCCTCGACGCCCAGCGACTCGGTGCGGCCCTCGCAGGTCACGTCCACGGCACCCTGCGCCTGAAGC
>JAASSM010000043.1 GCA_021767885.1 bacterium
CATCGCCTGCCAGAGATCCAGCGGACGGCCGGTCTCGCGCCGGGCCTCGATGAGCACGGCGTCCACCGTCACCGCGAAGGGCGGGTAGACCGCCAGGGCGCGGGCGGTGTCCATGTTGATGAAGAGCGAGCCCTCGCGGGCCACGAGGACCGGCAGGTCGGCGGCGGGCTGGCCGGTGAGGATCTTGCGCGTGCCGAGCGCCACGCGGCGGCTGACCTTCCGCAGGAAGAGCTTGCTCGTGGTGCCGGTGAGCGCGCCGCGCTCCACCAGGGCCTCGCCCACCACCGCGACCGACGGCAGGTCACGGGCGATCAGGCCAGCCAGCAGCGCATCCACCTCCGCGGCCGGGAAGCCGGCCAGGCCCACGACGACCACGCCGTCGATGTCCCCGGGCAAGCGCGCCAGGGCCGTGGCCGCGTCCAGGCCGCCGTCCACCACCACGCCATCGACGTCCCGCGGCAGGGGATAGACCGCCCCGTGCTCGACGCCGGGCAGCGCCAGGAAGAGCGGCCGGCTACCCAGGATGGCCACGCGCTCCATGGGCCCGGCGACGTCCAGCAGCGCGGCCGCGTCCTGGCCGATGAGCCCGGAGTCCAGCACGTAGGTCAGGTCCGCCACGCCGCTGGTGCCCTGCGCGGTCAGCGGCAGGCCCTGCATGTCGGGGTCGAGGGCCACCGCGGCGATCACCGGGGTGGGGAAGTCGCGGCGCTGCGCGGCCACCATGGATCCGAGCACGCCGGTGCAGACCACCAGGTCCACGTCCGTGGCGGCCAGGGCGCGATCGAGGGCGGCGGTCACCCCGGCGAGGGTCTCGTCGCCGCGGAAGCGGTCGTCCGGCAGGATGGTCACCGCGAAGTCGCTCTGCAGGACCTGGCGGATCTCCTCGCGCAGCAGCGCCGGCAGCAGCTGGCTGTCGGCGCCGGTGCCATCGATCACCAGGGCGATGCGGGCCGGGGAGGCGTCAGCGGCCGCAGCGGCGGGTACGGCGGCGGCCAGTGGCAGCAGGCAGAGCGCGGCCAGGCACGCCGCGGCGAGCGGGAGACGGAGCATGGGCGAGGACCCTCCTCGGCGAGCCGGGCGATGGACGCAGACGGGGCGCGACCCGGCGGGAGCCTATCACGGACGCCGAACCGGCGACAAGGTAGGTTCAGAATTCCAGGCCGCGAGTTCTCCTGGTCCAGGACCACCGTTCCGGTCCGGCCGCAGTGGCCATCCGGCCCGGTCGTGGTTTCCATTTACGCGATCGAGACCCGTACCCCGTCCCAGGAGGACCCGCGATGAAGCTCGCGACCACGCTGTCCCTGCTGCTGATCCTCGCCCTCGCCCTGGCCGGCTGCGGCGGCGGTGGCGACGAGGCCGACCAGGCCGCCGACCAGACCCCCGCCGAGGGCGAGTCCATGACCGCCGCCGGCGTGGACCACTACACCGTCCGCGGCATCGTCAGCAAGCTGCCCGCGGCCGAGGGCCCGGACCAGAACATGTACATCCGTCACGCCCCCATCCCGGACTACAAGAACGACGCCGGCGAGGTGGTGGGCATGGCCGCCATGACCATGCCGTTCCCGGTGGCGGAGAACGTGTCGCTCGAGGGCATCGAGAAGGGCGACCCGGTGGAGTTCACCTTCAGCATGCGCTGGAAGCCCACCGGCCACTACGAGATCGTCGAGATCACCGAGCTGCCTGCCGGCACGGCCATCGACTTCGACGGCGGCATGGATCACGGCCATGACCACGAGGGGCACGATCACGAGGGGCACGACCACGACGGGCACGACCACGACGGGCACGACCACTCCGGCCACGACCACGACGGGCACGACCACTCCGGCCACGACCACGACGGGCACGACCACTAGCGCGGAAGCCGGCACGCGCCGGCTGACCGCCTGATCGCTGACAGGCCTCGCGGCCCATTCCCGCGACCCGGGCCGCCGCGACCATTCCCGCGCGCCTCGGATCCGCGCCGGCCCGCCGCCTCCGGCAGGCCGGCGCGTTTCTCTGTCCCCAATATACCGCGCGCGAGGACCGGCACGTGTTGCTCAAGTCGCCACGCCCCTCGCCGAAGATTACCCGTGGGGGATATACTGATTACACGTATCACCTCGTTCTGACGACGAGGGCGATCCGGTCCATGGGGCCGTGCGCCCTCCACCTCGACCCACGCCCGGGAGCGGGGATCCATGACGAGAACGACTCGATATTTCATCGCGGATCTGGTGGAGGAAGTGGGGAGTCTGCCGGCGGTGGCGTCCCAGGTGGTGGCGCTCACCTCGGACCCCGAATGCGACCTGGGCGAGCTCGCCCGGGTCATCCTCAGCGACAGCGTCATGTCCATGCGCTTCCTGGCGCTGGTCAACAGCGCCGCCCTGGCGCGCGGCCAGGAGGTGCGCGACCTGCGGCGCGCCCTGGTCCAGATGGGCCTGCGGCGCGTGCGGAACGTGGCGCTGTGCATGGGCATGCACGACGTGCTGCCGGCCACGCCCGACCACGGCGCCCTGCGCATGGCCGACCTCTGGAAGCACACCCTGGCCACCGCCAGCTGCGCCGAGGGGCTGGCCTGGCTGCAGGGGTCGTCCTGCCAGGAGGACGCCTGGCTCGCCGGCATCCTGCATGGCATCGGCATCGGCGCGCTCACCCAGAAGCTGGGCCCGGACTTCCAGCGGGTGGTGACCGTGGCCGCCGAGCGGCGCATCTCCCTGGTGGAGGCCGAGCTGGCCGAGCTGGAGTTCCACCACGGCGAGGTGGGCGGCCGCATCCTGGGCGACTGGCGCCTGCCGCAGGTGTTCGTCGAGGCCGTGGAGTACCACCCCGAGGCCTTCGCCCGCGATGAGATCTCCGAGGACGCCGCGGTGCTGGTGGACCACCTGCGCGCGGCCATCGCCCTGGTGCGCGCCACCGGCTTCGGCCACAACGGCGACGGCACGCCGCCGCGCCCGCTCCCCGAGCTGGTGCAGGAGATGGCCCTGCCCGGCGAGCTGGTGGAAGCACTGGCGGCGAAGGTGGACCGCGACGTGTGCTGGATGTCCCGCTCGCTGGGCCTGGACCTGCCCGAGCAGACGTTCGGCGAGCTGCTCGAGCGGTCACGCGAGCAGGTGGTGCGCGTGAGCCTGGAGGGCATCGACGAGTCGCTCGAGCGCGAGAGCCTGGAACAGCAGCTCGCCATGGCGCGCGAGATCCAGCAGCGGCTGCTGCCGGAGGCCATGCCGGCGGTCCCCGGCTGCGCCATCGCGGCGGCGAACCGCCCCTCCCAGCACGTCAGCGGCGACTACTACGACGCCCTGGCCTTGCCCGGCGGCGCCACCGGCCTGGTGATCGCCGACATCTCGGGCAAGGGCATGTCCGCCTCCCTGCTGGCCAGCAACCTGCAGGCGACGCTGCGGGCCCTGGTGGGCGTGGTCGACCATCCCGGCCAGCTGCTCACCGCGGCCAATGCCGCCCTCTTCGCCTCCACGGCGCCGGAGTCCTTCGCCACCCTGTTCCTGGCCTGCGTCAGCGCCGACGGCCGCCGCGTCCAGTACGCCAGCGCGGGCCACAATCCGCCGCTGCTGCTGCGCGCCACCGGCGAGGCGGTGTGGCTTCCCGCCGCCGGCGCTCCCCTGGGCATGGTCCCGGAGATGGAGTACCCGGTCGCCGAGCTGAAGCTCTCGCCGGGCGACGTGCTGGTGGCCTACACCGACGGCCTGAACGAGGCCGAGGACCCCCAGGGCGAGGAGTTCGGCGAGGAGGGCCTGGAGGCCGCGATCCGCGCCCACGCCCAACTCGAACCGGCCGCGCTCATCGACGCCGTGTTCGCCGAGGTGGCCCGGCACGTCGCCGGCCCGGATGGCAGCTCACGGCTGGCCGACCACCCACCGCCCGCCGCCCGGATCCTGCCCCCGCTGGCGAGCCAGACCGTGCACTTCGCCGACGACCTCACCCTGGTGGTCCTCGCCGCGCGATGACCGCCCGCCATGATCGGCCACCGGCCCGGAGGTCGGGCGGGCGGCCGGGCGGGCGGCCGGCCGGGTGGCGGGCGGCCAGGCGATCTCCCCTTTGAGAAAAAGAACCGTGGAGGTACACCGCGGTGTACCTGAACGGGCCTTCACGCGAAAATTCATCCCGGCCGCTGGAGGTCTTTTTGCCCTGGGCGCCTTTTTTGACCCCCCGCCAGGGCCGCGGGTTCTTCCGGATCTCGCGTCACCACGAGCATGGACGGAGGCTGTCGCCGGGCGGTCCAGGCTGAACGGGCGGTCGAGGCTGAACGGGCAGTCCAGGCTGAACGGGCGGTCCAGGCTGACCGGGCGGTCGCGGCTGACCGGACGGTCGATGCCAGCCGGGCGGTCGAGGCTGGCCGACCCTCCGGGGCGTGCGCCGGCTCCCGGGTGCCAGCCGGCCCCGGCCCGATCATGCGCGCCCGATCAGTACGCCCGATCATGCGCGCCCGATCAGGCGCGACCGGTCAGTA
Source organism: bacterium (assembly GCA_021767885.1). Next base: position 4,445 of record JAASSM010000043.1, read on the forward strand.
CGCCCGATCAGTTGCGACCGGTCAGCGCGCCAGCGTCAGGCGGCGGGCCACGCGGCTGCCGTCGTGTTCCACCACCGCGAGGTAGACGCCGGTGGCCTGGGGGCGGCCGGCGTCGTCCTCGCCGTCCCAGGTGACCGCATGGTGGCCGGCGGCCAGCGGGCCATCCACCAGGTCGCGGACGCGGCGGCCGCGGACGTCGGCGATCCACAGGCGCACCGGGCCGGCGGCCGGCACGGCGAAGCGGATCGCCGTGCGGGGGTTGAAGGGATTGGGCGCGGCGCCCTGGAGCTGGAGGGCCACGGGGATGCCGCCGGCCAGGCCAGGGTCGTTTGCCGCACCGGACCCATCGCCGGCGCCAACGCCGGAGCCATCGCCGGAGCCGTCGCTTGGGCCGGAACCACCGGCGAGGTCGCCCACGCTGGTGATGGTGCCTAGCAGTTCGTCGAGGAGCCACTGGCGGCTCTCGGCGGTGATGGCCACGTGCTCCTGGTTGGCGGCCGGCAGGTAGACGGCATCGAGCGGCGGCAGCGGGTCGCCGGCGCCGAGGCCGGAGAGGTCGTCGAAGGGGGCGGCGCCGGTGAGGGCGACGGCGCTGACGCTGGGCACGAAGGCGTGGTTCTGGTGCAGGGCGGTGATGTCGCCGTAGGGGACGCTGGTGGTGTCGAGCTGGGCGAGCGAGCCGCGGAAGCCGCCCGGAGCGCCGTCCCAGGGCAGGCTGCCGCTGACGGTGACGGTGCGCTCGGAGTCGGGCAGGGGCCAGACCAGATCGATGAGGCCGTCGAAGACCACCTGGCTGGTGCCGTCGGGGACGGCCCAGACGTTGCCCACGATGTCCACCAGGAAGCTGCCGTACTCGTAGTCCACCAGCTGGTCGCCGGGCGCGAAGCCCTGATCGACCCCGGCCTGGCTGCCGTTGGCGATGGCCACGCGGCGGGGCTGCAGGGGCCAGTCGCCGAGGGCGGCGAGGTCGGCGCGGAACGTGGCCAGGCGCGGGTCCGGGGCGGCGGTCTCGCCGCTCTGGGCGGCATGGTGATAGAGGAGCATCTGGCGCGCGGCGGGGGTGTTCAGGCGGTCGAGGAGGAAGGCGGCCTCGGTGGACTCGTCGGCGAAGAAGTCCAGCCAGTGCTGCAGGCCCACCGGGATCATGGCGCCGGCGTGGGGGGTGTCCAGGGTGAGGAGGAGATCGCAGCGGTGGCCGGCGCCCTGGGCCTCGAGCCAGGTCAGGGCGTAACGGCTCACCAGGCCGCCCATGCTGGCGCCCACCACGGGGTAGGTGGCGTCCGGCGGCAGGAGCGCGTCGAGGGTCTGTAGCAGCTCCACCAGCAGGAAGGCGTTGCGCTGGATGGGGGCGGTGGCGCTGGCGAAGTCCAGGACCACGGCGTCGCGGCCGCGGGCGCGCAGGTCGGTCAGGAGGTCCTGCTGGTCGAGCAGGGCGTACAGCTCGGGCCAGCCGAGGGAGTCGTCCAGGTCGAAGCCCTCCACCACCACGATGGGGTCGGACACCTGGGTGTGGCCCTCGGCCAGCAGGAGGTAGGCCGCCCCGCTGGCGGCCACCCCCTCGAAGGGGATGCTGGCGGTGAGGTTCCAGGTCTCGCTGGGCGGCGGGGTGTCCAGGGCCACCACCTCCAGGGGGAAGCGCGCCCAGTGGACGGTGCCCCCGGCCGTGGTGATCTCGATCCGCGCGGCCTTGCGGCCCGTGGTGGCGTGGCGCGCGGTCACCGGACGACCCGGGACCAGGGGGCGCAGGCCGGCGCCGTCGGCGAGGTCGATGCGCAGGGTCACCGGCTGGTCGGCGAGCAGGTCCTCGGCGTGCAGCACGAAGTCCGTCCGTCCGCCGTGGTGCAGGCGCGGGGTCAGGGCGGTGGCGAGCACGGCCTGGCCCCGGCGCAGGAGCTGGTCCGCGGTCGCCTGCGGGGCCGGTGCCAGCAGGGGCGTGCCATGGTCGCGGCGCTGGATCCGCAGGGCGCCGGTGGCGAGGGCGTCGTCCCGGAGGGTCTGGTGGGCGAGGTGGATGACGGCCAGCTCCACCGTGGGAGCAGGCGCTCCCGTGGCGTTGCCGGGATCCAGGGGCAAGGCCGATCTTCCGGCTCCCCGCGCCCGCAGGTCCGCGGGCGTGGGCCAGGCAGCGGGCCAGTCCCCGGGGTCCAGCGTGGCGGCGCGCAGCTCGGCCAGCGCCTGGCGGAAGACGGCCGGCGGCGTGGCGGGCGCCTCCGGCCCCCCGTCGCGGGCTCGCAGCCCGGCGAGCGGCACGGCGCGGTCGAGCAGGCGGCCGGTGGTCACCAGCGTGCGGTCGAGGGGCGCGAGGGCCTGGCGCAGCGCGGCCGACGCGGGGCCCGGCGGGGAAGAGGCGGTCGGGACGGAGCGGTCGGCGGCTGGAGTGGCGGCCACGGTGGTGCTGGGGCTGGCAGTGGTGCTGGGGCTGGCGGCGGTGCTGGGGCTGGCGGTGGTGCTGGGGCTGGTGGTGGCGGCGGTGGCGACGCCGGCCATGACGGTGCTGCCGGCCGTGAGGACGGCCACCAGACCGAGCGCCGGCATCAAGACGGCGAGGACGCGACGCGACGGGCTCATGCTCGACCTCCCGGACGGGCGAGGGGGAGTGAGGGGGCCGAGATCCAGGATAGTGGTGGTTCGGTTCCGGCGCCCGCGAGCCGCGGGGCGGCCGGCCGGGAGCGAGCTGGGCCGACAGGACGACCGGCGGGCCAGCCCCCCGGCTAGTGGATGGTGTGGTCGCCCTCGTCGAGCTCGTCCAGCAGGCCGGCCAGATGGCTCTCGTGACGGACCTGCTGGCGGCGGCGTTCGGAGCCGGAGGCGGACCCGGACCCGGACCTGGACCCGGTCGCCAGGTCGATGGCCACGGTGGCGGCGAAGAGGTCGGTGGTGCGGAAGCGGGCGATGCGCCGGCCGATGGGGCGCCAGTCCCCCCGGCGCTCGCACTCGACCAGACCCAGCTCCTCGAGGTAGCGCAGCAGGCGCAGGGTGACCAGCGACTCGGTGGGGTCGTAGAAGTCGCTGCCGGGGATCGCCGCGGCCACCGACGGCAACAGCAGTGCGGTGGCGGCGTCGGGCAGGTCCAGCCAGCGGCCGTCCGAGCGGGCGAGCACCAGCATGGCGAAGGCCACCGTGTCCTGGAACTCCGGCAGATCGATCATGCCGTCGCGGTAGGCCAGGTTGTAGTGGCAGAAGGTGGTCTCCACGAGGTCGGCCTGCAGGAGGGCCGCCTCGCCGGGATGCAGGAGCTCGAGGCCGCCCTCGGTGACGCGGAAGCGGCGCCCGCGCAGCTCGAGGAGCGAGTCCAGCTCCAGGACCACGCGCAGGCCGCTGACCGCCGGGACGTCGTGCTCGTTGAGCTGGCGCGGGGTGTCGCGCAGGTACTCCACCTCGCCCTCGGGCCAGCGCGTGGCCGCGAGCATCTGCCGCACGAAGGCGCGGTTGAGGTTGCCGTTGCCGGTGGCGCGGACGCCGGCGGACTCGTCGGCCATCGCCTGGAGCATCACGCGCGCGTTGTGCAGGGTGTACGACCGCGCCAGCTGCTCCTCGGTGGCCGTGGCGTGGATCTGCACGCCGGGCGACTCCGGGCCCCAGGTGTTCCGCAGCAGCGTGTCCAGCTCCCGGGGCGAAAGGCCGCCGAGCTGCTCGCGGGGCTCTTGATCGTGGCGTGGGTCGCCGGTGACCAGTCCGCGCCGCTCGATGGCGATCTCCATGCCCTGACGCTCGAGCTGCGCCCGGATGCGCCCGGCGATGCGCTCGGCCGCCTCGCGCCCGCTGCGGTCGACCGCACGCAACGACGCGTTGAGCACGCCCACCAGCAGGTCGGCCGCCGCCTCCGGCTCCAGTTCGAGGACCAGCAGCGGTCCCTCCGGGTTGGCGGTCTCGAACGCGTCGACCACCGCGGTGGACAGCTCGGCCTCGGCCAGGATGTAGGCGGTGTCGCGGGCGGGGATGCGGACCTCCATGGGCGCCCTCCTTTCAGGCACAGCTTAACGGATCGGGAGCGGGTTGGGCAGGGGGAGGTTGGCAGTTGTCGTGCCCGGGAGGGTGGAGTAGCATCGATGCCTCCGGGGAGAGGCCATGCGACGCTACTGGTGGGTCAATCAGAAACAGACGTTCCGGCACGAGCGTGCAGGCGGATACCTGTGGTCGCCGAAGACCAAGAAGGGCGGCCAGCGGAATCCGTTCTACGACTTCATGCGCGTGGTGGCGCCAGGCGACCTGATCCTGTCGTTCGCCGATCGCCGGATCGTGGCGGTGGGCGTCGCGGCGTCTCACTGCTACGAGTCGCCCAAGCCGGAGGAATTCGGCCGGGCCGGAGCTGGCTGG
>JAASSM010000044.1 GCA_021767885.1 bacterium
ATGGCGGAGTCCCGCAGCCAGTCGTCCACGCTGCGCAGGCGGGGCCGGGCCCAGACGTTGTCCGAGCGCAGACTGACGGTGAGCTTGCGCGGCTCGGGCTCGGTGGCGGTGAGGTCCAGGACGTACAGCCAGCCACCGTTCTCGTAGACGATGGCATCCTGGCCGAGGGCGGGATGCTTGACGTCGTACTCCCGGTGACGCGTGACCTGCCGGTGCTCGCCGGTGGCCTCGTCCCAGGCCCAGAGGTTGAGCTTCCCGTCCGCGCGGTCGCTGTTGTAGTAGATGGTCTGGCCGTGCCACATGGGGAAGTTGTCGGTGCCGGCCCAGTCGGTGACCCGGCGGGTGTCGTTGCCGGCGAAGTCGTAGATCCACACGTCCTGGGCCATGCCGCCCTGGTAGCGCTTCCAGGTGCGGTTCTCCCGGCTGATGCGGTTGTAGGCGATCCGCTGGCCGTCCTCGCTCCAGCTCGACAGGCCGGCCGTGGGCAGGATCATCTGCACCGGCAGGCCGCCCTCGCGGTCGACGGTGAACAGCTGCAGGTCGCGGCCGGTGTGGCTGGCGCGGGCGGACTGGAAGCGCACGTGGCGGCCGTCGGGCTCCCAGTCGATGACGCGGTCCCAGCCGGGATGGTAGGTCAGGCGCACCGGCTCGCCGCCCGCGGCGGGCATGACGTAGACGTCGTTGTTGCCGTCGTACTCGCCGCTGAACGCGATCCAGCGACCGTCGGGGGAGAACCTGGGCATGCTCTCGAAGCCCTCGGAGCTGGTCAGCCGGCGGGCGTCGCCGCCCTGGGCGGAGACCGTCCAGAGGTCGCCGGCGTAGACGAACACCACCTGGTCCGCGTGGATGTCGGGCATGCGCAGCAGGCGCATGTCGTCGAGGTTCGGCTCGTCGGGGGCGGCGGCCAGGGCCGCGGCCGTCAGCAGCAGGAGCGCGGCGAGGAGCGCCGGCAGACGTCGCATGGGATACCTCCACGGGATGGTCGATGCAGCGGGCGATGAGAACACGAAAAACACCCGGTCACCGCCGGGATCCGGGACAGTATACGCGAAAACCCCCGCCCGGTTGCATCCGGGCGGGGGCACGGGTCGGGGCCGCAGGTGCGGGGGCACGGTCTCGCGGCCGGCGCCGCCCCCGGAGGGACGACCCGGCCGCCGGTCACTTGGCGGGCAGGCCCCGGGGCACGACGGTGATCCGGTGGCGCGGAGCCGGCCGCACGCTCACCACCTCGGTCCCGTCCCAGGTCACGGTGGCCACGGTCCAGACGTCGCCATCGGTGATGGTCTGGCTGGCCGTCTGCACCGTCTCCTGCTCGGAGCCCTCGTGCATGGTGATCATCACGGTGGCCTCGGTGGGCAGGCCGGTGCCGTGATCGCTGAAGTAGTGCACCTGGATCAGGTACTCGCCGGCGGGCAGATCGCGCTCGCCGGTGACGTTCTCGGGGCCGTAGCCGGTGACGTCGTCCACGTCCAGCTCCAGGCCCGAGGCGGTGGTCTCGTTGGCGTAGTAGCACTTCTCGCCGTCGGGATCGGTCACCCAGAGATCCACGTCCGTGCCGTCGGTGTCCCAGAACAGCGTGGCGCGGAAGTCGGCGCGGGGGATGGCGGCCATGAAGCCGGCGCGAGCGCTCGCCCGGCGGTTGCCCGCGTGGGCGGTCACCTCCAGGCGCCGCCGTGCGGTCTCGTCCGTGCCGGAGAGGATCACCACCTGCTCGAAGGCGCCGTTCTGCAGGGGCAGCTGGTAGACCTGGTTGCGGTCGCGGTCCACCACCAGCTCCGCCGACTCCAGCGCCGGGTTGGCCACGGTCCCGGAGACGGTGATGATGCGGCTGGTCTGGGGCGAGGCGATGCGCGCGAGCTCGGCGTAGAAGTCCACCCGGTAGTCCAGCTCCTGGACCAGGGTGTGGCCGCCGGCGGTGAAGGAGAAGTCCAGGCGCGCACGGGGACGGTCGTAGTCGGCGGGGATGGGCACGGCCACCTGCCAGCGGGTCTGCCGCCCGGCGGGCAGGGACCACGTCTCGGAGGTCACGTCCACGTCCAGACCATCGCGGCCCTGCAGCCGGGCGACGCCGTCGAGGTCCTGGTCGCCGCGGTTGGCCACCCACAGCCAGAGCGTGTCCTGCTCGCCGGGATTGAAGTGGTGGTCCACCACCTGCTCGGCCAGGAAGTCGGTCCGGAACACCTCCACCGCGAAGGGCGCCACGGTGATGGTGGTGGAGTCGGTGGCCGATGCGCCCACGTCGTCCCGCACGGTGACCACGGCGGTGTAGGCACCAGCCGAGGCGGGGACGAACGTGCAGTCCGGCCCGCCCGGGGTGACGCTCTCGCAGGGTCCGCGCACCGTCCAGTCGAAGGTCAGGCCACGGCCCGCGGCGCTGGCGGCCACGGCGGTGGCGGTCACCCGGGTGCCGGCGCCCGCCATGGGCGGCGCGACCACCTCCTCGAGGATCAGCGATGCCTCCTGCAGGTGGCTGAGCGAGAGCGCGAGGGTGCCCGGCCCGGCCACCGTGCGGTCGCAGGCCACCGCCCGGGCCCAGCCGTCGGCCAGGGCGAGGACGTCGTAGCGGCCGGCGGGCAGGTGGAGGATCACCTGGGCGGCGGCTGCGTCCAGCAGGGCCAGCCGGGGGTCCTCCTCGGGCAGGCCGCGGCGGCGGATCAGCACCATGGCCGGCCCGGTGACGGGCTGCCCATCGGTGCCGGAGACCAGGGCGAGGGTGGTCTCGTGGCCGGTCGGGCCGGCCTCGTCGGGGCCGGCGAGCTGGTCCGACAGCGCCGCCAGGCCGGCGCCGCCGGCACCGGTGGCGGGGAAGATGCGCAGCTGGCCCCGCGCGGCCCGGCCCAGCAGGGCGAGGGAGGCCTCGCGCTCGGCCGCGTCGAACGCCGGCACCGCGGCCCGGCACTGTCGCTTCAGGGGATGGTCGCCATCGAGGTCGGTGTGCCAGGCGGCCTGGGCGGCGGGCGTGTCGCCCTCGATCTGGGCCAGGGGAAGCACGCCGCCCCGGTCCTGGCCGGCGAGGATGGCCTCGACCACCGCCGCGTCCCGGGCCTGCAGGCGCGCGTCCAGGGCCTCGGCCAGGCGCCCGGTGACCGGCAGCGTCCCGTCGGGATCGGCCAGGGCCTCGCGCAGGCCGTGGATCCCGCCCAGGACCTGCCAGGAGACCACCAGGCCCTCGGCGCCGGTGCGCACCGCCGTGGCGGCCACCTCCAGCACCTCGAGGGCCGTCTGCCGGGCCTCGCGGGAGATCTGGGCCTTGCCGCCGCCCACCGGGGCGATGGCCAGCTCCAGCTCCCGCCAGGCGGCCAGGTCGGCGGCCGCGGTGGTGCAGGCGGCCGCGTAGGCCCGGGCGGCCTGCAGGGTGGAATCGGGCAGGACGGTCGGGTCTGCCGCCAGGGCGGCAAAGCTTGCCCAGAGGTCCTCGCTGGCGGCGAGGGCCGTGCCGGCGGCGTCGCCGGCCTCCCAGTAGCCGGACAGGGCCGCGCCGGCGTCGGGGTCGTTGAGGTCGATGGTGCCGCCGGCGTCCTCGTCGTCGCGAGAACAGGCGCCGAGCAGCAGGACCACCGCGGCGAGGGCGAGGAAGGGGAATCGCAGCCACGGGCGCATGAGGGCCTCCCGGACAGGGCCGTGTCGCGGGCGCAGAGGATGTCCGCGCCGGGTTCCGGCAGCGGGGTTGCCAGATACGTGCCAGGGCCGCGCCGCCGCGGACGGCCCACCGCCGGTGGCCGCGGCGGGGCGGTCGCTGGCCGGGGGCCTGGTGGCCGGTGGCGGCGGTCCGGGGGTCGGCCGGTCAGGGGGTGGGTGAAGCGGAGGTGGCGGCCGCGCCGGCGCGGGCGTCGGCCGGGGTGCTCCCGGAGCGGACGTAGACCCGCAGGCGCCACAGCAGCAGGGCGAGGAAGACCAGGCCGCCCAGCACGTCGCCGGCGGCGAAGCCGTACCAGCCGGTGGCCAGGCCGCCGAGCTGCAGGCCCGCCCACACGCCCAGCGGCTCGAAGACCACCCGCATGAGGCTGTTGGGGGCCATGCCGGCCAGGCCCTGGCCGCGGGCCTGGAACCAGAAGGCGGTGATGTTCACGATGCCCAGCATGGGGCGGGTCAGGGTGCCCCACTGCACCAGGGGCGCGCCGGCGGCCACCACCGCGGCCTCGTCGGTGACCCAGCCCATGGCCCACTCCGGGAACAGCACGATGGGCAGCGAGAGCGCCGCCACCAGCGTGAGCGAGAAGCGCAGCGTGGTCAGCGTGATGCCGCGGACGCGGTCGCGCTGCCCGGCTCCGTGGTTCTGCCCCACCATGATCATCATGCTCATGCTCAGGCCCAGGGTGGGCAGGAACACGATGCTGTGGATCACCCGGGCGGCGGCGTAGCCGGCCACCGCGGCGGTGCCGAAGCCGGCGATCATGGCGTTGATCAGGAACACGGACACCGGCAGGGCCAGGTTGGCCAGGGCCGCCGGCCCGCCCACGCGCAGCACGTCCTTCAGGAGTTCCGGCCGGTAGGACCAGGCCCCGCGCACCAGCCGGACGGCACGGTCGGCGGTGAGCAGCTCGCGCAGGACCAGCAGCGAGGCGGCCGCGAAGCTGATCACCGTGGTCACCGCCGCCCCGGCCACGCCCAGGCGGGGGAATGGCCCCGGGCCGAAGATGAAGAGGGGGTCGAGGATGATGTTCAGCACCAGGCCGACCGCCATGACCTTGAACGGGAAGGCCGTGTCGCCCTCGCCGCGGAACAGGGCATTGACGCTCATGGCGAAGACGCTGAAGAAGCCGCCCAGGAAGTAGATCAGTCCGTACTCGCGCGCCATCTGCCTCACCAGCGGATCGGTGTCCGGCGAGTTGAGGGTGGGCTCGAGGCTCAGCAGCGCCATGCCGCCGGGGATGAGCAGCACCGCGACGGCGGCCGAGAGCAGGATCACGTGCAGCAGGAGGTTGGGGACCTCGGCGCGGCGGCCCGAACCGATCAGGCGCGAGCAGGTACTGGTGCAGGCGGTGCCCAGGGCGCCGCCGAAGGTGTGCAGCAGGTAGGTGACGGGGAAGGCCAGGCCCACCGCGGCCATGGCCTCCTTGCTGAAGCGGCCGAGGTAGAACATGTCCACCAGGCCGAAGAAGGTCACCAGCACCATGGCCAGGATCATGGGCACGCTCAGCCCCAGCAGCGTGGGCGTGATCCGGCCCGCGAGCACGGGGTTGGGGCCGTCGCGTTCGGGGCGGCGACCGAGGGTGCGCAGACGGTCCAGCCAGGCGGCCACGGGGGTCAGTCTTCCTTCGGGCGGGGGATGGGATCCGGCGAGTCGGCGACAGCGTAGACGAAGCCCGCCACCGCCGCCACGTTGGCCGCCAGGTCCTGCGGCCTGATCGCCTCGTAGACGTCGGCGGGGCCGTGATGGTAGCGGAAGTAGTCGGCGCCGTGGACCCGGTGGCCCACGCCGGGCACGCCCCGGTCCACCAGCGGACGGATGTCCACGCCCGCCCAGCCGGCGTAGACCGAGTCCGCGCCCACCGGGGCAAGCGGCGCGGCCAGCCGGTCGAGGAAGGCGATGGTGGTGCTGTCCGCGCGCACGGAGAACCCGGCCGGCGCGAAGCAGCCCGCATCGCTCTCCAGGGCCAGGACGTGGCGCTCGATGGCCCCGGCGTGGCGCGCGACGTAGGCGTCGCCGCCCTGGCCGCCGTACTCCTCGCTGGTGTAGAGCACCACCCGCACGGTGCGTCGGGGCCGCAGCTCCAGGTCCTGCAGCACCTTCAACGCGGCGACCATGATGGTGCAGCCGGCGCCGTCGTCGTGGGCGCCGCTGCCGGTGTCCCAGGCGTCGAGGTGGCCGGCGATCACCACGATCTCCTGCGGCCGCTCGCGGCCGCGCAGCTCGCCGATCACGTTGGCGCAGGGGCCGTCGGGCAGGGTCCGGGCCTCCATCATCAGCCGCACGCGGGGCCGTGCGCCGGCGTCGCTCAGGCGGTGCAGCAGGGCGGCGCCCTCGGGCGTGAGCGAGGCGGCGGGGATGCGCGGGGTGTCGTCGTCCGGATAGCGCATCACGCCGGTGTGGGGCGTGTTCTGACCGAAGCCGGCCGGCCGGATCAGGGCGGCCACGGCGCCGTGGGCGGCGGCGCGCCCGGCGGCGTTGACGCGGTAGTCCACGTTGAAGCCGTAGCTCCGCCACGGCGGATCGAAGACCACGATCTTGCCGGCCACCTCGCCGGCGCGGGCCTCCAGTTCCTCCCAGTCGCGCACCGCGATCACCTCGGCCTCCAGGCCGGCCGGCGGCGTGCCCACGCTCATGCCCAGGCCGAGCAGGGACAGCGGCGCCTCGTAGGGGCGAGTCAGGCGGGCCCACTCGTGCCCGCGTTCCCAGCGCGGCACGGTGACCGCCTCGCGCCAGACGGTGTCCGCCCCGGCGCGGGCGAGCCACCGCTCGGCCCAGGCGTGCGCCCGCTGCATGCCCTCGCTGCCGGCCAGGCGCGGGCCCACCTCGTCGGCCAGCTCGCGCAGCGCGGTGTGGGCGAAGGTGTCGTCCAGGGCGTGGGCGAGGATGGCGGTCACCTCGGCGTGGTCCTCCGCGTGTGCGGGGACGGGGACCAGCGCGCCCGGGGCCAGGGTCAGGCCCAGGATCACGGCCAGGACCGGGGCGCCGCCCGTGAGGGCGCCCGGCCGGGACGGTCCCCGGCGGGCCGCCCGCGGGCGGGATGACGACAGCGTGCGCAGCGATGCGATGCCAGGCATGGACGCGCTCCTCCAGCAGCCGGAGTGAATGGCGATTTCAGGTGGTCCGCCAACGATAAGACGCCGGCCGCCGAGTGTCCCGGGCCAATCGAGCCCCCCTCGCGGGTCCGCGGGATGCCCATAACTTGGCGGCAGAGGTCCAGATTTTACCGGGAGGCGAGCGATGACCCACGACCTGACCCCCTCGCGCCGCCGCGACCGCCCGCGGGTGGTGATCGTCGGCGGCGGCTTCGGCGGCCTCAACGCGGCCCAGCACCTCGCCGGCGCGCCGGTGGACATCGCGCTGTTCGATCGCAACAACTACCACCTGTTCCAGCCGCTGCTGTACCAGGTGGCCTCGGCCGTGCTCTCGCCGGCGGAGATCGCCGAGCCCATCCGCAAGATCCTCAGCAAGCAGCGCAACTGCCGGGTCTACCTGAACACCGTCGGGGGCGTGGACCTCGCCCGGCGGGTGGTCCAGCACGAGGGCGGCGAGGCCGGGTACGACTACCTGATCCTCGCCACCGGCGCCACCCACAGCTACTTCGGCAACGACCACTGGGAGCGGCACGCGCCGGGCCTGAAGACCGTGGACGACGCCCTGGAGATCCGCCGCCGCATCCTGCTGGCCTTCGAGGAGGCCGAGCAGGAGGCCGACCCCGACGCCCGCCGCGCCAAGCTCACCTTCGTGGTGGTGGGCGCCGGCCCCACGGGCGTGGAGATGGCCGGGGCGCTCAAGGAGATCGCCGCCAGCACCATCCCGCGCGACTTCCGCAACATCGACACCACCACCGCCCGCGTGATCCTCCTGGAGGGCCTGCCCCGGGTGCTGCCGAGCATGCCGGACGATCTCTCCGCCCGGGCCCGCCGCGACCTCGAGCACCTCGGCGTGGAGGTGCGCACCGACACCATGGTCACCGACGTCACCGCCGAGGGCGTGCAGGCCGGAGATGAGTTCCTGCCCGCGGCCAACGTCTTCTGGGCGGCCGGCGTGCAGGCCTCGCCCCTGGCGCAGGGGCTGGGCGTGGAGCTGGACCGGCGGGGCCGCGTGGTGGTGGGGCCGGACCTCGCCGTCCCCGGCCATCCGGAGGTCTTCGTGGTGGGCGATCTGGCCCACGCCGAGGATCCCCGCTTCGGCGACGGCCTGCCCGGCGTGGCGCAGGTGGCCATCCAGGGCGGACGGTACGTGGCGCGCACCATCGCCCGCGAGGCGCGGGCGGGCCAGATGCCCGGCGCCGGCGACGCGGTGTACCGGCCGCCCTTCCGCTACCGCGACCGCGGCAACATGGCCACCATCGGCAAGAACCACGCGGTGGCCGAGATCGGTGGCCGCCACTTCGCCGGCTGGTTCGCCTGGGTGCTCTGGAGCCTGGTCCACGTGGCCTTCCTGGTGAGCTTCCGGGCCAGGATCGCCGTGATGTGGAACTGGTTCTGGAACTTCCTGGCCGACAACAAGGGCGCCCGCCTGATCACTGGCTCGCCGCCGCTGAAGGTCAAGCGGCCGCTGCGCGAGGACGAGGTGCAGGAGCTGCCGGAACGCGGATGAACCAGCGGAGCGGTCGCCCCGCCGCGGGCGGAAAAGAAGTGGCCCCCGCGCCGCTCATCGCGGGGGCCGGTCGCGTCGCGGGTGCGACGCTGGCAGCCGGGGGAGGATGGCTGCCGTCAGCGAGACCGGGTGGCGAGTCCGAAGTGCTCGCCCAGGATCCATTGCAGGGCGCCGGCCATGGCGTCGTGGTCGAAGCGGTAGGGGTCGAATCCCAGGATCACGTCGCCGGCGTCGTCGGGATGGTCCCCGGTGTTCCGGTGGGTGACGAAACCCGTGACCCGGTCGTGCGTGCGGGCGCTGGTGCGGTCCTGGTTCAGTGCCGCGATGCCGGCGAGGGCGACCAGGTCGGGCTGACCCGCGTCGCCGTAGTACCCCTCGGGCCAGGTGTCGTCCGGATCGGCGGCCTGGCGCGCGCTGCGGATCCAGTCGAACCGCGCGACGGTGCGGAACAGCGGCTCCACGCACGCCGTCCCGCCACAGTCC
>JAASSM010000045.1 GCA_021767885.1 bacterium
CCCGCGGCGTCTGCGGCGTCGGCCGTGGGCGACGGTCCTCGCTGGCGCCCGGGCGTGACAGGTTCGGGCCCGTGCGCTAATCTTCCCTGCGGAAACCGGCCACGCCATGCGCTCGCGAGGTCTCCATGGACGACGTCCGCCTGCACAGCGGCACCCTGCTGGCCGACCTGCGGCTGCGCGACGCGGTGTCCATGAAGCACCGGCGCCAGGCCCTGCGGTCGCTGGTCCAGCGCCTGCAGAACCAGCGCCTGGCCGTGGCCCAGGTGGGACCCGCGGACCTGAAGCAGCGGGCGTTCCTGCTCGTCGGTGCCGTGGCCGGGACGGCCGGCCGCCTCGACGAGCAGCTCGATCTCGCCGAGCGCATCCTCTTCGCGGGGGAGTTCGAGGTGGCCGACCTGCGGCGCGACGTGCGCCAGGACTCCTTCCCCAGCGTCTGACCACGGCGCCTGCAGGCGTCAGAGAGGAATCCCGAGCGCGTGTCCCAGCCGGTGCCGCATCCGTCGTGTCCCTATCCCCAGTACCGCCGCCCCGACGGCTCCTGGCGGCCGCCGCGGCCGGAGGGCCTGGCGCGGGTCCTGGCCAAGGCCGGCTATGGCGCGCGGCCGCGCACCGAGTCCCTGGTCCGTGGCGGCCGCGTGACGGTGGACGGCCATCCCGTGCGCAACCCCGGTCAGGCCGTGGGGCCGGACAGCGACATCCGGCTCGACGGCACGCGGCTATGCGAGGTGCCACGGATCTACCTCGCCCTGCACAAGCCCGCGGGCGTGGATTGCCAGGACCGCCGGCCGACCGGCCGCTGGATCGGCGACCTGCTGCCGCCGGGGGCGGTGGGCCTGGAGCCGGCCGGGCGCCTGGACGTGCGGGCGCGGGGCCTGCTCGTGGTCTCCAACGATCTCTGGTGGAACAGCCGGATCGCCGAGGGCCCGGACCTGGAACGCCGCTACCGGATCGTGGTTCGAGGGCAGGTCAACGCCATGGCCCTGGATCTCCTGCGCTCGGGGGTGAACCTGCCGTCGCAGGGCACGGTGCGCCCCCTGCGGGTGCAGGTGGTGCGCGAGGAGACCCGCCGCACCACGCTGGAGGTCGCCATGCTCAGCGGTCACCACCGGCAGATCCGGGCCGTGTTCACCACTCTCCGTCACGAGGTCCTCAGCATGGTGCGATCGGGCCTCGGCCCGCTGGACCTCGGGCCGCTCGCGCCGGGCGCCAGCCGCGACCTGACCGTGGAGGAGATCCGTCAGCTCGCCCAGGGAGGCTCCCATGCTTGATCCCCAGGATCCCATGTCCGCACAGGAGCGTCGCGACCACCTGCAGACCCTCGGCGAGCTGCTCCTGGGCATCGCTCACGAGATGACCACGCCGCTCGGAGCCCTCGGCAGCATGCTCGACAGCCTGGAGCGGTGCCAGCGCCGGCTCGAGGACGTGGCCGACCGGCCGCAACTCGGCCCGCAGGACCGGGCCGAGCTGCAGGAGATCCTCGCGCACATGCGTCAGGGCTGGCCGGTCCTGGGCACCGCCCGGCAGCGTCTGCAGGACCTGGTGCGGGAGCTGCGGCTGGCCGGCCGGCCGGATGCCGAGCGTCCGGCCGAACCGGTGGCGCTGGTGCCGCTCATCGAGGGCGATCTGCTGCTGCTGCAGTTCGACCTCAAGCAGGGCACCACCGTCGTACGCCGGTTCGAGGCGCAGCCCGTGGTCCGGGGCCATGCCTCGCTGCTCGGCCAGGTGTTCCTGAACCTGCTGCGCAACGCCATCCAGGCGCTGGCGGGATCCGGCACCATCACCATCACGGTGCGCGAGCAGGACGCCGAGGCCACCGTCACCGTGGCGGATGACGGCCCGGGCATCCCTGCCGACCTGGCCGACCGCCTGTTCTCCGAGGCGTGCACCTCCAAGGGGCGGCAGGAGGGCACGGGGCTCGGGTTGCTGATCAGCGAGCGCATCGTGCGCAAGCACGGTGGCCGGATCGCAGCGACCAACGCGCCCGGCGGGGGAGCGGTGTTCACCGTCACCCTGCCGGTGGCCTGAGCCGGCCATGCAGGATCTGCGACGGCGGCTGGGATCCCTGAGGCGGGGCGAGCGCGGACTGGCCGGCCTGCTCGTGCTCACCTACGCCCTGGCGCTCTGCGGCCTGTACCTGCTCAAACCGGCTCGCGACAGCTACTTCCTGTCCGTGCTCTCGGCCGCGGATCTGCCGCTGGCCTTCGTCCTCTCCGCCGCGCTGGCGGTGCCGGTCTCCGTCGCCTACAGCCGGGCGAGCCGCCGCTGGGCCCTGGGACGGCTCCTGGCGGCCAGCATCGCGCTGCTGGTGGTCGGCCTGCTGGCCTGGCGCTGGCTGCTGCCCGGCCAGTGGCCCGTGGTGGCCTACCTTTTCTATGCCTGGGTGGCGGTGGCCGGCGGACTCATCACCGCCCAGTTCTGGCTGGTGGGCAACGCGGTCTGCGACGCACGGCAGGCCAAGCGCCTGTTCCCGCTGCTGAGCCTGGCGGGGATTCTCGGCGCGGTGGCCGGGGGCTGGCTCGCCAGCTGGCTGGCGGGCCACGGCGGCTCCGGGGTCCTCCTCCTGGTGCTCGCCTGTGCCGGGATCTGGACGGCGGTCGGGCTGCTCAGCGCCCTGATCCTGCGCCGTCGCCGCAGCCTGGCCGAGCCGCCGCCGCCACGCCGGCACCGCGTCGCCCACCCCATGCGGCAGTTCGGGCGGGATCTGGGCGGCTCGCAGCACCTGCGCCTGATCGTCGGCCTGGTGTCGGTCTCGGTGGTGGTCTCCACGTTCGTGGATTTCCAGTTCAAGACGGTGGCGGCCGCCGCTCATCCGCAGCAGGGCGACCTGCTGGCCTACCTCGGCGGCTTCTATGCCCGCATGAACCTCCTGGCCCTGGCGCTGCAGCTGCTGCTCACCTCGCGGCTGTTGCGCAGCCTGGGCGTGGGCGGGGCGGTGCTGGTCCTGCCGGCGGTGCTCACCGTCGGCCTGGGCGGTCTGCTCATGGTCCCGCTGCTGCCGGTGGCCGCCACGGTGCGGGCCAGCGAGATGGGGCTGAAGTACTCCCTGGACAAGACCAGCCGGGAGCTGCTCTTCCTGCCCCTGCCGCTCGGACTGAAGCGGCGGGTGAAGGTCTTCCTCGATACCTTCGTCGAGCGCGGCGCCCGGGGCCTGGCCGGCCTCCTGCTCTGGCTCTGCACCGCGGCGCTGGGCCTCTCGCTGCGCGGCACCGTGGTGGTGGCGCTGCTGCTGGTGGTGGTCTGGGCGCTGCTGGCCATCCGCCTGCGGCGGCAGTACGTGGCCAGCTTCCGCCGGGCGGTGGCGCGGCGCGAGCTGGATCGCGAGGACCTCCGCACCAGTCTGCGGGATCCCGGTGCCGTGGCCACCCTGGCCGCCGCGCTGCGCTCGCCCAGCCCGCGGGAGGTGGCCTACGCCCTGGCCATGCTCCGCAGCGTCCCGCGCGAGGACCTGCCCGCCGGCGTGGTCGATTGCCTCGGCCATGAGGATGCGGCCGTGCGCCAGCGGGCGGTGGCCCTGGCCGTGGAGGCGTCCCTGCCGGGGCTGGGCGACCGGGTGCGTCCCCTGCTGGCCGATCCCGAGCCGGATACCGGCCGGCTCGCGGCTGCCTACCTGCACGCCGATGGCGGCGAGGCCGAGCTCCGCGCGGCTCTCGAGCTGGAGCCGGATGCGCGCGCCTCGGTGCTCGATTACCTGGCCCGGCGGCCGGCCACCGAGGAGGTGCCCCTCCTGTTGCCGCCCGCCGAGGTGCCCGGCGCCCTGGCGGCGCCGTCGGCCACGTTGCGTCACCGGGCCGCCCTCGCGGAGTATCTCGGCCGCACCTGGTCGGGCACGCTCGACGGGCTGCAGGTCCTGCTGGCGGGCCAGCCCACGGCGGTGGTGGGGCCGGCGCTGGTGGGCCTGGGCCGCCAGGGCGACCGCACGCACCTCGAACCGCTGGCCGGCCTGCTCGCCCACCGCGAGCTGCGCCGCTGGGCCCGGCGGGCGCTGACCGCCTACGGCCCGGTGGCGGTGCCCACGCTCATGGCCGTGGCCACGCGATCCGGATGCACCGATGCTGCCCGCGGCGCCGCGCTGCGCGGCCTCGCGCGCCTGCCCTACCAGCGCACCGTGGACCTGATCCTCGAGCATGCCGACACCGGGGCCGGTGCCGTGCGGGCCGGCCTCATCCCCGTCCTGCTGCGCCTGCGCGAACGGCGCCCCTCGCTGCACTTCCCCGCACGCTCGGTGGAACGGCTGCTCGGCCGGGAGACCGCGGCGGCCCGCCGCCTGCTGGACCTGGAATCGCGCCTGGGACCCGCCGACGACACGGCCGCCGAGCGTCTGCTGCGCCGTTGCCTGGCGGAGAGCCGGCGCGCCAGGCTGGCGCGATCGTTCCAGCTGCTGGCCCTGCGTTACGACGTGCGCGACATCATGGGCGCCTGGCTGCGCTGGAGCGGGCCGGACCGTTCGCGGCGTGCGGACGCCCTGGAGTTCCTGGAGAACCTGCTGACGCCGCGGCATCGGGTGCTGCTGCAGGGGTTGCTCGCGGGGGAGCGCCCGCGCCGCCGTCCCGCCCGCCGGGCCGCCCTGCGGGAGCTGATCCGGGGCGACCAGCCCTGGCTCGCCGCCTGCGCGGCCCGCGCCCTGAAGCCCACCGATCTGCCCCCCCTGCGCAAGGACCTGCGCGACCTGGCCGAGGCCGGCCCGCCGGTGGCGGCGGAGACCGCCCGCCTGGTCCTGGACTCCGGCGAAAGAACCCGTACAATGCTCACCACCATCGAGAAGGCGATCCTCCTGGAGGGGGTCGAGCACTTCGATGCGGTCGACAGCGAGCGGCTGGCGGCCATCGCGGCCATCGCCACGGAGGCGACCTTCGGCGCCGGCGACGTGATCTTCCGGGCCGGCGATGGCGGCGACGCCATGTACCTGGTGGTGGACGGCGAGGTGATCCTGCGCCGCGGCACCCAGGAGATCGCCCGCACCGGTCCCCGCGAGGTCTTCGGTGTCTGGGCGCTGTTCGAGCCCGAACCGCGCATGGTCGACGCCGTCGCCGCCGGCGACTGCCGGCTGCTGCGCATCGACCGCAACGACGTCGCCGACCTGATGGCCGAGGACATCACCGTGGCCCAGAGCCTGCTGCTGTCGGTGGCCCGGCGGCTCCGACAGCTCGCGGCCCGGGCCGTCTGACCGTTCGCGACACGCCCTGACGCCGGCCCGCCGCGGCCGCACGAGGATGACCATGCAGTTCGAGGAACGCGACAACCGCCTGCTCCTGGTCGACGACGACGAGATGGTCCTCTCCAGCCTCACCGCCCTGCTGGAGCTGGAGACCGAGTACCGGGTGCACACCGCGCGGGGCGGCGAGGAGGCGCTGGCCCTGGCCGCGGAGCATCAGCTCGACCTCGTGGTCTCGGACTACCTCATGCCCGGCATGAACGGCATCGACCTGCTGGCGCGGCTGAAGGAGGACCAGCCGTGGGCGCCACGGATCCTGCTCACCGGCTACGCGGACAAGGAGAACGCCATCCGGGCCATCAACGAGGTGGGCCTCTTCCAGTACATCGAGAAGCCCTGGGACAACGCCCACCTGCTGCTCGTGATCCGCAACGCCCTGGAGCGCCGGCATCTGGTCCGTGCGCTGCAGGCGAAGATCGCCGAGGCCGACCAGGCCGCCGGCCGCCTCGACAGCCTGCAGCAGGACATCCTGCGGGCCTTCATCTGACCGGACGAGGGGAGATGCTGTTGCCGCGCAGCGAGCGATGCGGAACGCGCACGGGACTGCTCACGGCCCTGCTGCTGGTGGCGGTCGTCGTGCCGGCCGCCGAGTTGCCGTCCGAGCTGTACCTCGGGGGCTTCGTCAGCCAGGGCTATCTCAACACCGAGGACAACGATTACCTCCTGGCCGACGCGAGCGACGGATCCGGGGAGTTCAACGAGGCCGCGGTGATCGTGGCCGCCGAACCCACCGACCGCCTGCACGTGGGCATCCAGCTCCTCGGGCGCGACTTCGGACGCGAGGAGAGTCCCAGCGTGGTGGTGGACTGGGCCTACGGCGACTTCCGCTGGCGGGACCAGCTCGGCTTCCGGGCCGGGAAGATCAAGCTGCCCTACGGCCTGTACAACCAGGCCCGCGACGTGGACATGCTGCGCACCTCCGTCCTGCTGCCGCAGAGCGTCTACGCCGAGCAGGATCGCGATCTGCTCATCGCGTACGAGGGCGTGGGCCTGTACGGCAACGTCCTGCTCGGCGGCTGGGGCGACCTGGACTACGAACTGGCTGCCGGCAGCCTGAACGTGCCACAGGCCGGGCACGCGGAGATCGAGCGGGCCATCGGGCAGGCCGCCACGGCGAGCCGGGACGCGGTGGCCGCGCAGACCGCGGCGCTCTACGGTCTGCCCGCCGACAGCGCCTCCGCCGAGGTGGCCATGATCCAGGACGCCGACCTCTCCGTCCCCTGGATCCTGGGCGGGTCGCTGGTCTGGAACACCCCGGTGGCGGGGCTGCGTCTGGGCACCACCCACATGGTGGGCGACGCCGAGGTGGACGGCCGCGTGCGCTACGACGTGCTCCTGCGCGACGGCAGCGCCGTGCCCGCCCACGTGCCGCGCACCCTCCTGGTGGACGAGGACCTGGATCTGCGCACGGTGATGACCGCCTCGCTGGAATACCAGCGCGAGGTCTGGACGCTGGCCAGCGAGATCTCGCGCATGCGCTTCGGCGACATCTCCAGCCTGGGCTGGTACGCGAGCCTGGGCTGGCGCGCCAGCGAGCGGTGGGCGCTGCAGACCTACTGGTCCACCTACTATCCCGATCATGACGACCGCGGCGGCGCGAGCTTCCGCGCCGCCGGCCTGCCCGAGCACTATGCCTGGCAGCATGACCTGGCCCTGGCCGTGCGGCTGGACGTGAGCGCCCACTGGCTGCTGAAGTTCGAGTACCACGAGATGAACGGCGCCGCCCTGGTGGATCGCACCAGGCTGGCGCCGGGCGAGATCGCCACCGAGCACTGGCGGGTCTGGACCGCCAAGACCACGTTCCACTTCTGACCGGCCCGGGAGCGACCATGCCCCTCCGACGCCCACTCCTGCCGCTGCTGGCGCTGCTGGCGCTCGTGGCTGCGGCGTGCCCGGCGCCGGCGGCCCCGCCCCCGGTGGAGGTGGTGGCCCACCCCGCGGTACCGGCCGACACGCTCTCGCATCAGCAGCTCCGGCGCATCTACCTGGGCAAGACCACCCGCTGGGAGGACGGGCGCTCCATCCATCCGGTGCTCTTCCACGGCGAGCCCACTCACGGCGACTTCGTCCGGGAGGTGCTCGGCCGCTCGCCCGAGAGCTTCAGCGTCTACTGGAAGCGCATGGTCTTCACCGGCAAGGGGCGGCCGCCGCTGGCCTTCGAGCGCGCCGCGGCCCTGGCCGACTACGTCCGCCAGACGCCTGGCGCCATCGGGTTCCTGCCCGCCCCGGCGGACACCGCCGGCCTCAAGCTGATGATCCTGGACTAGCCCCGGGGAGGTGTCCGTGCGCTTCACCCACCGCATCCTGGCGCTCCCCCTGCTGACCGCCGTGGCCTTCGCGGCCATCTTCGTGGTGGCGTTCCTGAACCTGCGCGAGGGCACCAGCCTGCTGCAGCGCCTGCAGTCCGACTTCTTCACCGCCGTGAACCTCAGCCACGGCCTGCAGCTCGAGGCCCTCCGCATCCGCCACGGCCTGGACACCGCCGTCAGCCTCAGCGACCCCGACCTCGTGACCGAGACCGACCCCATGGCCGCCCGCTTCCGCGAGCTGCTCGCCGCCGGCACCGACGTGGCCACGGTGGCCCCCGCCCAGCTCTCCCGGCTGGAGGCGGCGTTCGATCGCTACCATGCCCTGGCGCGCCGGCTGACGCTGCAGCTCATCGCCCAGGAAGACATCGCCACCGCCGATCCCCAGCTGCTCGCCCAGGCTGGCGAGATGAACTTCGCCTACCAGGACCTGCAGGACCAGCTCGACCGGCTGACGTCCGCCCAGGTGCTGAAGATGCGCCAGGCCATGACCGGCACCGGCGATCGCCTGCGTGGCCGCGTGCGGCAGATCACGCTGCTGGCGGTGGGTGCGCTGGCGGTGCTGTTGCTGATGGCTGCCGGCGCCATCGTCTCGGTGGTCCGGCCGCTGCGCAAGCTCCGCGTCGCGGCCGGCGAGATCGCCCGTGGGAACCTGGACCAGGAGATCGACTACCGGGCGGACGACGACCTCGGTCAGCTCGCCGACAGCTTCCGCGACATGCAGCACGCGCTGGAGGCGGACATCGCCCGGCGGGAGGAGATCGAGCACGCCCTGCGCGAGAGCGAGGAGCGCCTGGCGCTGGCCCTGGATGCGGCCAACGACGGCATCTGGGACATCCGCCTGCCGCAGGGGACGTTCTACTGCAGCGACCGCTTCGCCGCGATCCTCGGGTACGATCCCCACGAGAAGCCCACCACCATGGCCGAGATGGATGCCATGATGACCGGCGTGGACCAGGACGCGCTGCGGCGCCTCTTCCGCGAACGGCGGCCCGGGGGACAGGAGGCCTCCTTCGAGGCCCAGCTGCAGCGCAAGGACGGCACCTGGGCCTGGGTGGAGGTCAAGGGGCGGACGGTGGCCTGGCAGCCGGACGGCTCGCCCCGCCGCATGGTGGGCACCATCAGCGACATCTCCGCGCGCAAGCAGGCCGAGGCGGACCTCCGGCAGGCCCA
>JAASSM010000046.1 GCA_021767885.1 bacterium
CAGGATGTGGGCGCGCTCCATGACGTTGCGCAGTTCCCGCACGTTGCCCCGCCAGGGGTGCTCCCGCAGGCGCTGCAGGGTCTCGCGCGGGAGCTCCTCCCCGGGACGACCGAGCCGCGACAGGAAGTGCGCGGCGAGGGCGGCGATGTCGTCGGGTCGCTCGCGCAGCGGGGGCACGTCCACCGGGAAGACCAGCAGGCGGAAATAGAGGTCCTCCCGGAAGCGGCCCTCGGCGATGGCCTGTTCCAGGGGGCGGTTGGTGGCCGCCACCACGCGCACGTCCACCTCGCGCTCGCGGGGGTCGCCCACGCGGTTGATGCGCCGCTCCTCGAGCACGCGCAGCAGCTTGGCCTGGATCGCGGGGCCGGCCTCGCCGATCTCGTCGAGGAACAGGGTGCCGCCGCGGGCGGCCTCGAACAGGCCCTCGCGGTCGCGGTCGGCCCCGGTGAAGGCGCCCTGGCGGTGGCCGAACAGCTCGCTCTCGAGCAGGCTCTCGGCGATGGCCGCGCAGTTGACCGCCACGAACGGCCCGGCGGCCCGGGCGCTGGCCTGGTGGATGGCCCGCGCCACCACCTCCTTGCCGCTGCCGCTCTCGCCGCGGACCAGGACGGTGGCCTCGCTGGGGGCCACCTTGCCGATGAGTTCGCGCAGGGCGCCGGTGGCCGCGCTGTCGCCCAGCAGTCCCGACGCGCCCGGCTCGCGCGCCGCCGTGTGCCGCAGGGCGCGGTTCTCGCGGGCGAGTTGCGCCTGCTCCAGGGCCTGCTCCACCACGTGGGCCACGGCGTCGAAGTTCACCGGCTTGGTCAGGTAGTGGAAGGCTCCCTGCTGCAGCGCCTGCACCGCGGTCTCGACCTCGCCGTACGCCGTCAGCACCACCACCGCGGTCCCGGGCGAGCGCTCCTTGACGCCGGCGATCACGGCCATGCCGTCCACGGGCTCCATGCGCAGGTCGGTGAGCACCACGTCGAAGGGCTCGGTCGCCACCCGATCCAGCGCCTCCTGGCCGCCGTGGACGCCCACGGCCTCGTGGCCACGGTACCTCAGCGCGCCGGTCAGCAGGGTGACCAGCTTGACCTCGTCGTCCACCACCAGGATGCGTCCCATGCTCGCCTTTCTCCGGGTCAGCCGGCGGGGCCGGCCGCCGGCAGGGTCAGGGTGGCCACGCAGCCGCGGCCGTCGGTACGGTCGGTCAGGGCCAGGTCGCCGCCGTGCTCGCGGCAGATGCGCCGGGAGATGGCCAGGCCCAGGCCCGACCCCCGGGGCTTGCTGCTCCAGAACGGCTCGAAGATCCGCTCGCCGGCGCCGGCCGGCAACCCCTCACCTTCATCGATCACCGTCAGGCGCCAGCGTCCGGCCTCGTGGCGCAGGCCCACGTGCACCGGGCCGCCGTCGGGCATGGCGTCACGCGCGTTCAGCAGCAGGTTCAGCACCACCTGCTGCAGCCGGCGCGGGTCCGCCTCCACCACCGCCTGCGGCAGCGGCTCGACGATCTCCACGGTCACGTCCTGGCCGGCCAGCTCCTCGGTGGCCAGGCGGATGGTGCGCCGGACCAGCTGCGTCAGGTCCACCCGCTCGGCCTCGGCCGCCGTGTCGGTGCCGAAGGCGAGGTAGCCGGTGAGGATCCGGTCGAGGCGGTCCACCTCCTCGGGGATGAACTCCACCACCGGCTCGTCGATCCCGCGGTCGCGCAGCACCTGCTGAAGATGCTGGCCGGCGCCGCGGATGATGCCCAGGGGGTTGCGGATCTCGTGGGCGATGCCGGCGGTCAGCCGCCCCATGGCGGCCAGGCTCTCCTGCTCCAGCAGCGTCGTGCGCGCCCGCTCCAGGGCCCGCTGGCTGCGCAGCAGAACCCCGCCGAGCAGGGCGAGCACGACGACCACCACCGCCACCGTCAGCAGGGCGCCGTGGCGTAGCGTGGCCAGGGCGTCGAAGAAGTCGGCGCTGCCCTCGACGGTGAGCACGCCCACCAGATCGCCCCAGCTGTCACGCACCGGAACGTGGGCGGATTTCTGATAGAGGGACCCGAGCCGGTAGAGCCGCGACACCGCCGGCTCGCCCACCTGGGCGCGCGCGACGGCGGTGCGGTCGGTGCTCCAGAACACGTTGGCCTCGCCCCACGCCAGCCGGCCGGCGGCCGAGACGATCACCACACCCGTGCTGTCGCAGAGGGTGATCTCGGCGAGGTCGTTCTGCTCGCGGATGCGCTCGAGGCGGCTGGAGAGCCAGATCAGGTCGGTGTCGGGCTCGGGGTCCACCGCCCAGCCGGGTACGGCGTCGCCATCCACCAGGTGCACCGCGGTGGTGCCCACGGCGAGCAGGCGCTGGCCCAGCGCCCGGTCCAGCCGCTCGCGGGCGCCACCGTACAGCAGGGCCAGGCCCACCACCACCACCGCGAGGATCGCGAGGTAGGCGGCGGCGGCGACCAGCGACCAGCGGCGACGACCGGGGATCACGGCGGCGGCTCCAGGACGGGGGCGGAATGTCGGGACGCGCCGAGCATAGCAACCGCACGAGCCGGCGAAAAGCGCCGGCTGCAGGGCGTCACCGGGCGCTCGTCCAGCCCACCCGGGCCCAGACCGGGAAGTGGTCGCTGGCCCGCGCGTGCCCGGCCACGCCATGGGCGCCGGCGCGCAGGCCGCGCAGGAAGATGTGGTCCAGCTCGCAGCGCGCGCCCACCAGGCGGCCCGGATGCCAGCCCACCGTGCATCCGGCCGGAGGCACCGCGAGCAGGCGGGCCTCGCGGCGGTAATGCTTGCGCAGGGCGGACAGGTCCCCGGGCAGGCTGGTGTTGAAGTCGCCGCCCACGATGAGCGGGCCGTCCCAGTCCCCTACCAGGCTGTCGAGCACCGCGGCGGCCTGCTCCAGACGCATGCCCGGGGTGAGCACCGGCGTGGAGATGTGCAGGCTCACGGTGCGGACCGGCGTGCCGGCGATGTCGAGGTCGGCGGCCACGGCGATGCGGCGATTGCCGGTCCAGGGGTGGGGGTGGGGCAGGACCAGCAGCTGCGAGTTCGTGATGGGCCAGCGCGAGAGGATGGCGTTGCCGAACGGCAGGCCATGATGCGGATGCAGCGACGCCGGCTGGTAGAGGGCATGCAGCCCCAGCGCCCGCGCCAGGGAGTCCACGCCCACCGGGCCCATCTCCTGCAGCAGCAGCACGTCGGGGTCATCGAGGCCGGCGGCTCGCAGGTCCGACACCGCCAGGCCCACGTCCTCGCCGTACTGGATGTTGTAGGTCACCAGCAGCAGGCTGTCGGGGCGGGAGGGGGCGGCCGCCGTCTCGGCCTCGCCGAGCCGGGTGGCCTCCAGGCGCAGCTCGTGGGACAGCGCGGGCACGAGGGCGGGATCGGCCGAGCAGCCGGCGCCCAGACCCAGGGCGGCGGCCAGCAGGATCGCCGCCAGCACGGCGGCCATGACGATGCGGAGGTTGCGAGACATCCTGCTCAAGCTAGCGAGGGCGAACCGTCCGGTCCAGCAGTCGCTGCGCGCCGTGAACCGGCGGAGACGTCGCGGCGGGGCCGTCGGTAGACCACCAGCAGGCGCTCGCGAGACCGATCGCGGTTCACCGGTTCCAGCGTCCGGGTCTCGGCCACCAGGCCGGCGTCGGTGAAGGCGGACAGCTCCTCCGGGCGCAGGCGCCACGGCGGCCCCTGCGGTTCGGTGTCCCGGGCGCGCAGGTCGCAGATCACCACCAGGCGCCCTCCGGGCGCCAGCGTGCTCGCCACCGCGGCCATGCCGCGCTCCTGCCAGGCGGGCGGCAACGACTGGATGGTCCGGTGTTCCACCACCAGATCGAAGGCGCCGCGCCAGGCCGGCGGCAGGCTGAAGAGCTCCCGGACGTGCCAGTCGATGGTGGACCCCGCCCAGCGCTCGCGGCAGAGCGCGATGGCGCTCCCGGCCACGTCGAAGGCGGTGACGGCGAGCCCCCGGCGGGCGAGCTCGGCGGCATCGTCGCCGAGGCCGCAGCCCACCACCAGGGCCCGGTCGCCGGGGCCGGTGTCGGGCCGGGCGTCGAGCCAGCGGACCAGCAGCGGTGACGGCTCCTGCCGATCCCAGGGCACGCCCCGGCCGGACGTGTCGGTGGCGGCGTAGATGTCCTCGAACCAGTTCTCGGGTGCGTCGCGATCCATGGCCTCTCCTGGCGATGCGCAATGACGAGCGTTCTCGTCATGAAAATGCGTTTTCCCGGTCTCGCCACCTCGACGGTGGACCTCGGCGGCGCGTTGGTGCATCCTGATGCGCTCGCACAGCAGCGGAGGACACCCATGCAGCCAGTGACCCGCCATCGCGGCGGCTACTATTCGCCGGCCGAGGAGACCGCCCACGCCATCACCCATGGTCTGGGCTGCCTGCTCGCGGTGGCCGGCCTGGTCGTCCTGGTGGTGCAGGCCGTCCGCCGGGACGAACCCTGGGAGGTGGTGGGCGCCGCCGTCTTCGGCGCCACCATGGTGCTGCTGTACCTCGCATCCACCCTCTATCACGCCATCACCGCACCGCGCGCCAAGCGGGTGCTCAAGCGCGTGGACCATGCCGCGATCTACCTGCTCATCGCCGGCACCTACACGCCGCTCTGCCTCGGGCCCCTGCGCGGGCCCTGGGGCTGGTCGCTGCTGGGCGTGGTATGGGGGCTGGGCCTGGCCGGCGCCGTGCTGGACGTGGCCTCCGGCCGCCGGTTCAAGTGGCTGTCCATCACCGTGTACCTGCTCATGGGCTGGCTGGTGGTCACGGCCCTGCGGCCCATGCTCGCCGAACTCGACGGCACCACCCTGGGCTGGATCGCCCTGGGCGGCCTGTTCTACACCGGCGGCGTGGCCTTCTACCTCTGGCGCCGGCTGCCGTGGCACCACGCCATCTGGCACGTCATGGTGGTCGGGGGCAGCCTGAGCCACTGGATGGCCGTCCAGCGTGCCCTGGCCCTCTAGCCCGCGAAAGGACGCCGACCGTTGACGTCCCTCATCCCCGCACACGCCGACTGGGCCATCTGGACCCTCCTGCTGGCCGCCGCCGCCTTCGGGCTGTGGGCCGAGCGCACCCGCTGGGGCGCCCGGCTCTCGGGCTGCCTGGTGACCATGGGCGTCACCTTCCTGCTGTCGAACCTGCGGATCCTGCCGGCCACGGGCGCGGCGCCCTACGACGTGACCTGGTCCTACCTCGTACCGCTGGCGATCCCCCTGCTGCTGCTGCGCGCCGACATCCGGCGGATCCTGCGCGAGGCCGGGCCCACGCTGGGGGCGTTCCTGCTGGGCGGCGTGGGCACCGTCCTGGGCACCATCCTCGCGTTCCGCCTGGTCCCCCTCGGCGAGCATGGCTGGCAACTGGCCTCCATCTTCTGCGCCACCTACGTGGGCGGCTCCATGAACTACGCGGCCGCGGCCGAGGCCGTGGGGCTGCGCGCCGGCGACCTGCTCACCGCCGGGGTGGCCGCCGACAACCTGGTCATGGCGCTCTACTTCCTGGTGCTCTTCGCCTTGCCGGAGTGGACCTGGCTGCGCGACCGCTTCCCGCGTCGCCGCGAGGCCGCCCCCGTGGCCACCGGCGGCACCGCTGGCGTGGGGCCGGCCAGCAGCGGCCCGGTGCAGCCCGGAGACGGCCGGGCCCTGCCCGACGCCCTGGGCGCGCTGGCCGCCGTGGCCCTGGCCGCCGGCCTCTGCACCGCCGGCTTCGCCCTGGCCGACCTCGCCGGCTGGACCGGTGGGGGCGTCCTGGTGCTCACCGCGTCGACCGTGGCCCTGGCCACCCTCGCGCCGGGGCCGCTGCAGCGCCTGGCCGGTGCCGAGACCGTGGGCATGCTCCTGATGCAGGTCTTCTTCGCGGTGATCGGTGCGAGCGCCAACGTGCTGGTGGTGCTGCGCGTGGGGCCGGTGCTCTTCGGCTTCGCCGCCCTCATCCTCACCATCCACCTGCTGGTCCTGCTGACGGGCGGCCGCCTGCTGCGGCTGGACCTGCGGGAGCTGGTGATCGCCAGCAACGCCAACATGGGCGGCCCCACCACGGCGGCCGCCATGGCCGCGGCGCGGCGGTGGCGCTCGCTGGTGCTGCCGGCCATCCTCTGCGGCACGCTGGGTTACGCGGTGGCCACCTTCGTGGGCGTGGGACTGGGGCAGTGGCTCCGCACCTGGTGAACCGGAGGCGGCCGATGCGCAGGTTCGGCAGCGAATCGCACTGGCTGATCATCACCATCGGACTGTACCTGGTGGTGGTGGCGGCGGTGATGCTCATCGAGCACCGGCACGACCACGCGCGGGCGCTCGCCGAGATCGACCGCCGCCTGCTCGTCGTGGCCGCCGGCGTGCCGCACGTCCTGGCCGAGGATTTCCACGACCGCGCCACCGGACCGGACGCCATCTCGCCCGAGGAGGACGCGCGCAACCAGGCCGCGCTCACCGACTACGCCCGCGCCACCGGCGTGCGCTGGGTCTGGACCGACATCGCCATCGATGGGCGCTTCTTCCTGACGGCCTGCAACCGGACCGAGCAGTCCGATCAGCCGGGCCTGGAGACCGACTACTTCGTGGCGTACGACACGGTCGCCGACGCCGAGCGCCGTGCCATGGCCGGCGAGGAGCCGGTCTTCACCACCCTGGACGACAGGTGGGGGACGTTCCGCGCCGTGTTCGTCCCGCACACCTCCCCCGGCGGCCGCCGCTACCTGGCGGCGGCCGAGTACGAGCTCGCGCACGTCGAGGCCGAGCTCTGGCGCGAGACCCGGCGCCTGCTGCTCATCGCCGCGGCGCTGCTGCTGGCGGTGGTGCCCATGTTCCTGGCGTACCGCCGCCTGGCCGGCCGTCAGGCCGCCCGTCTGGCCGCGGCGAACCAGGAGCTGATCCGCGGTCGCCAGCGCCTGGCCACCATCCTCGATTCCATCCACGAGGCGGTCATCGCCACCGACGCCGGGCAGCGGATCATCCATGCCAACCCCGTGGCCGGCCTGCTGCTCGGACGCGACCCCGAGCTGCTCGTCGGTCGAGCGCTCGACGACACGGTCCGCCTGCAGGGCCTGCAGGACCAGGCGCCCGTGACCGGCCTGGCCGCGCGCGTGCGCGCGAGCGGAACCGCGGTGGTCCTGGGCCGCGGCGTGGGGCTGCACCGCGAGGACGGCAAGGCCGTGGTGGTGGCCGCCAGCGCCGCGCCCATCGCCGGCCCGGGGCCCGACGGCGAGCCGGCCGGCGTGGTGGCCGTGCTGCGCGACGTCACCGAGCAGGTGCGTCTGGACGCGCGCCTGCGGCAGTCGCAGAGGCTGGAGTCGGTGGGGCGGCTGGCGGGCGGCGTGGCGCACGACTTCAACAACCTGCTCATGGCCATCCTCGGCTCGGCCGAGCTGCTGGCCGAACGTCTGGCCGATCACGCCGAGCTGCGGGACGACGTGGCGCGCATCCGCACCGCCGGCCAGCGGGCCGCGGAGCTGACGCGCCAGCTCCTGGTCTTCTCGCGCCGGCAGCCCCCTGCGACGCGGGTGGTGGACCTGCACGAGGTGGTGCGCGAGACCGTGGTGCTGCTCGATCACAGCCTGGACCGTCGCATCGAGCTGGAGATCCGGCTCGATGCTTCCTGCGCGCAGGTCCGTGGCGATCAGGCGCGCCTGGGCAGCGCCCTGATGAACCTGGCGATCAACGCCCGCGACGCCATGCCCGAGGGGGGGACGCTCACCCTGCGGACGGCCAACGTGCGCGGCGAGGAGGGCGATCTCGCCGGGCGCGACCTGGTGGAGCTCACCGTCGCCGACACCGGCACCGGCATGAGTGCCGAGGTCCGCGAGCGGGTCTTCGAGCCATTCTTCTCCACCAAGGACGTGGGCCAGGGCACGGGCCTGGGCATGTCGGTGGTCTACGGCGCCATCCGCGACCTCGGTGGCACCATCGACGTGCGCAGCGAGGCGGGCCAGGGGACGCGGCTGCGGATCCTGCTGCCGGTGGTGGAGGGGCCGACCGCCGCGCCGTCGGTCCCCGGAGCGCGATCGGCCGAGGGGCTGCGCGGCCGCCGCGTGCTGCTGGTGGAGGACGAGCCGGACCTGCGCGGCCTGGCCCGGCGGGTCCTGACTCGCTACGGCTGCGAGGTGGAGGCGGCGGCCGATGGCGTGGAGGCCGAGGCGGTGGTCCGTCAGGGCGACCCCGGGCGGTTCGATGCCGTGGTCCTGGACCTGGTCATGCCCCGTCGCGACGGTCCGGCCACCTTCGCGGTGCTGCGCGACCTGGATCCCGGCCTGCCCGTCCTGGTGTGCTCCGGCTACGACGCCTCGCTCCAGGCGGCGAACCTGCTCGAGCAGCCAGCCACCGCCTACCTGACCAAGCCCTACGATCGCCATGCCCTCGCCGCCGCGCTGCTGGGCCTGCTGCAGGACGGCGACGGGGCGAGAGCCTGACGCTCGCGTCCCGTCGTCCCGGTCGGGTCCGCGCCGCGGCGCGGACTATTTCAGCAGGACCAGCTGCCGGCCGCGCC
>JAASSM010000047.1 GCA_021767885.1 bacterium
AGCCGCCGACGCGCCCGCGAGGTGGACGACTTCTTCTACGACCAGGAGGGCTGGCGCCGCATCTCCTGCCCCTGCGGCGCGGTCCTCAAGCTTCCGCCGCAGCTGGCGGCCGCCCGGGTCAAGTGCCCGCGCTGCGGCACCGTGCACCAGCTGGAGCCCGCGGCCCCGGAACGCTGATCAGCGAGATTGAAGATTCTGCTCACTGGACGCGGCGAGCCTGAACCGTCATGCTCGGGTATCAACCCGGAGGCATGCCATGCGTCGGCGTCTGCTCGCGATCCTCCTGCTTCCCGTGCTCCTGGCCTGCGGTGCAGACCGGCACGCGGCGGACGACGGCCGCCGGCAGGTCCACGGCAGCTTCACCGTCGGCGACGTCACCCACCACTTCGTGGCCACGTACCAGGACTCCACCCTCCTCTCGGTGGTGGAGGAGCAGCGCTCCGGCGACCTCAGCCGCGGCCGCACGCGCTACGACGTGGTGGAGGGGCGCCTGGTCTCGGTCTGGACCGAGGAGCAGCGCCGGGCCGCGGGCGACGACGGCCCCTTCGAGACGGTGACCCTGGAGCTGGAGTTCGACGCCACGGGGCAGGTCCGGCGCCAGGCCAAGACGGTGGACGGCCGGCCCGCCGAGCTCCTCGGCTACGAGGCGCCGGGGCTGCAGCGCCACTTCAACGAGCTGCGCGAGCGCGTCGATCAGGCCCACCGCGCCGCCGCGGCGGGGATGTAGCGCGCTCACGAGCCGCCGCCGCGCAGTTCCCGCGGCCCATCGGTCAGGTGCGCCACCCGGTCGCGCAGCCGCAGCACGTGCGTGCCCTCCCAGTAGAGCCGGCCACACTCCGCGCACACCCAGTACTCGTCGCGCCAGGCCGCGGTCCGCGGCGGGATGGGCCCGGAGACCTGACTCTTCGGTGTGGCCACCAGCCGGCCGTTGCAGTGCGGACAGCGCCCGGTGCGCGCGATGCGGCCGGCGAGCCGGAAGCGCCGGAGCACCTCGGCGAGCTGCTCGTCCGCGTGGTCGCTGCGGATCAGCAGCGCGCTGTGGATGCTGCTGCGCTTGAGCAGGGCCCGGTGGCGCGAGAGCACGGTGCGGCCCTCCCGGGCGGCCAGGCGGGCGAGGGCCGGCTCGCGGAGGGTGGGGTCCCAGATCGTGTCGAACCCGCAGAACCGCAGGCGGCGCGCCAGCTTGCCCAGGTGCAGGTCGCAGACGAAGCGGGGATCGGCGAGGTCATGGGAGCACGCGGGCCACGCCTCCAGTCGCGCGCCGTCGCCCACCAGGCAGGACAGGTTGGCCGGATGCCCGCCGATGGCCACGCGGCCCACCTCGCAGTGGGGGATGCCGAGGGCCTCGAGGGCGTCCTTCACCGACGTGGGATGAGGCAGGCGGCGCACGTGCACGGACCGGCCGCCGCAGAGGTCGGGCAGATCCGCTTGCAGGATGATCGTGCAGGTGACCATCTTGGCCTCCTGAGCAGAGAGTAGACCACTGGCGGCCAGCGTCAAGACCCCCCGCCGCCGCCGGTTGACACGCCCACCCCCGGGGGGCTATCGTTCGCTCCCACGCGCCCCTGACCACCCCCCGGAGGACCCCGTGCCCGCGCCAGGCGCCGCCCGCCCCCGCTTCCGCCACCTGCGCCGTCTGGTGAGCGCCGCCCTCGTGGCCGCCGCCCTGCTGATGGCGCCGCTGCTGCTGGCCGAATCGCGCACGGATCTGAACACCGATGCCGGCCTCATCGGCCTGGCGGTGACCAACCTGGGCTACCTGGGCAACTTCCTGGAGAACCCCAACCAGCCCAGCCTGGAGTACCCGCTCAACAGCAACGTCGAGCACCTCTTCCTGGCCGGCCTCTGGGTGGGCGCGGTGGGCCCGGACGACAGCGTCCGCGTCTCCACCGGCGCCCAGGACGCCAGCAACCTGCTGGACGGCGACGAGATCCGCGAGTTCGACTTCCCCGACTCCCTCTATCCGGGCGAGAACTACGTGGAGATCTGGTCCAACAGCCAGAACAGCGACCGCTACGATCCCCGCGCCCTGGCCACCCAGCACATCGAGGTGATCTTCGAGGACTACGCCAACGTGGAGTCCGGCAATCACGTCCCGCTGGGCCTGCGCGTCTACCTGCGGGTCCTCGCCTGGGGCAACCCCTACGCGGACGACTTCGTGATCCTCGACTACGCCATCGTCAACGTGTCGGGCTCCGAGCTGCGCGACGTCTACGTGGGCTTCTGGAACGACCTCACCGTGGGCAACACCGAGAACACCAACCCCTACGATCCCAACGCCCCGGTGGGCTGGAACTTCTGGGACGACTACGACGGCGCCCTGGGCGCCGAGGGCTGGGTGGACGAGGAGTACACCGTCCCGGGCGATCCGGACATCTGGCTGATGTACGAGCGCGACGACGACGGCGACGAGGGCCTGGCCACCAGCTGGGCCGGCACCCGCCTGCTGGGCACCGTGCCCGCGGTGGAGCCGCAGCTGGACACCGCCCCGGTCTCCTACCACGCCTGGCGCTTCCGCAACGTCCCCGAGGAGGACGACACGTTCATCGACGAGGAGGGCGAGGAGCAGCCCGGCAAGTACCAGCTCATGAGCGACGGCGGCTTCACCCGCGGCACCATCGACGGCATCGACTACGACGCGGCCAGCAACTGGGTGCAGATGATGGCCACCGGCCCGTTTCCCACCCTGGCGCCGGGCGACACCATCCGCGCCACCTTCGCCATGGTGGCCGGACCGGACTCGCTGGGCCTGCTGGCCAACAGCAAGGTGGCCCAGGTGGCCTACGACGACGGCTTCACCATCCCCACCGGACCGCCCTCGCCCCAGCTGGAGGTGGGCTACGCCTGGGACAGCATCGAGCTGCGCTGGGCCCCGGGCGACTCCCTGGGCGCCGACGGCGAGCCCCTGCCCACGGACGACCCGCGCCGCTCCCCCGAGCACCACATCTCCACCATCACCGGCAAGCCGGATTTCCAGGGCTACCGCGTCTACCGCTACCAGGGCCTGACCATCGACCAGGACCCGTACACCCTGGCGACCCTCGTGGCCCAGTACGACGTCGTCGACGGCATCGGCTTCGACACCGGCCTGCCGCCCCTGGACGCGGACGGCCGGCGCGTGTTCACCGACACCGATCTGCTCGACGGCTTCCCCTACTGGTACTCGGTGGTCTCCTTCTCGGCGCCGGACCAGGAGGAGGGCCTGCCCGAGTTCCAGAGCGGCTTCAACGAGAACGCGGTGCTGGTCTATCCTGGCCCCGCCGCGCCCGGCAGCGCGGCGGAGGGCCGCGTGGGCGTGGCGCCCAACCCGTACCGCGCCGGCAGCTACTTCGACAACGCCGGCGCCGGCAGCGAGCTCGGTCGTCAGATCTGGTTCACCAACCTGCCGCCGCGCGCGACCATCAAGGTCTTCACCGTGGCCGGCGACCTGGTGCGCACCCTCGAGCACGACGATCCCTTCGACGGCAAGCTCGCCTGGGACGTCCTCAGCGAGTACGGCCGGGCCATCGCCACCGGCCTCTACGTCTACGCGGTGGAGAACCGGGACACCGGCGAGGTGCAGCGTGGAAAGCTGGTGATCATCAAATGACGCGTCCGCACGGCAGGTGGCGCCGGCTCCGGCGCGCGGTGGCGACCATGCTGATCCTCGGCAGCGTGGGCCTCGCGGCCTGCACCAACGACCCCTTCGATCCCGACAGCGTGGAGAACCAGCCGCCCTCCGTCCGGTTCTTCGCCACGCCGGTGGACACCGCCGGCGAGCTGAATCCCACCAGCTACTTCTCCCGCCGCTTCCACTGGAGCGGCACCGATGCCGACGGCCAGGTGACCGAGTACTACGTCTCGGTGCGCACGCGGGCCGACGTGCCCGCCCCCTGGGACACCACCACGCGCACCGACACCACCATGACCTTCGTCACCGACGCCGACGGCCAGGCCGAGGCCACCTTCTACCTGGCCTGCCGCGATGATCGCGGTGCGGTCTCGGACACGCTGGTGCGGTTCGTGCCCCTGCGCAACTTCCCGCCCGCCCTCAACTTCCAGAGCGACTTCGACCCCCTGAAGAACCTGCAGCGGGAACTGATCCTCGACGGCGAGACCGTGGTGGACACCGTGTACTGGAACTGGGGCGCCATGAACGTGCGGCTGTTCGCCTTCGACATCGATGGCAACGCCACCATGGACAGCACCTACCGCTACACCACCGCCGATGCCGAGCCCGAGATCACACTGCCCGCGGACGACCCCGCCGCCGACCCCATGCTCCACTGGCTCGAGGCGCCCTTCGAGAGCCAGGAGGAGATCCGCGAGTTCGCCATCCAGCTCGGCGGCCTGCCGCCCGGACAGCGCACGCTCACCGTGGCGGTGGGCGACGAGGCCCTGGCCGAGACCCGCCTGGAGCTGACCTGGGAGGTGCGGGCGCCCCGCGGTCCGGTCCTGGTGATCCCCGACAACTCCAGCGGCAACGCCCGCGAGTTCTACCGCGAGTTCCTGGCCGGGTACCTGGGCGAGGACGGCTGGGACGAGTACGACTTCTGGTTCGGCTTCCCCGACAGCCCCTACGTCCTGCTGGAGACCATGCGGCAGTTCGCGCTGGTCTTCTGGTTCGACGGCGGCGGCACCAGCCCCATCCTGCAGACCGCGGCCGCCCGCAACGGCGCCCTCGAGCGCTACCTGCAGCCCACCGACGGCAGCGCCCCCGGCCGCCTGCTCATGATCAGCCGCAACCTCACCGGCTCGGCCTCCCAGCTGCCCTTCTACTTCCGGCAGACCCTCCTGGGCATCAGCCCCACGGGCTCGCCCGCCAGCATGCTGGAGCCGGAGAACAGCGCCATCGGCGTGCAGGCCCTGGGCGCTCAGCCCCATCTGCCGCCCATGACCCTGATCTCGACCCAGGGCCGCGGCATGGGCCTGACGCTGCTCGAGGGCACCGAGGAGCTCTACCGCTTCGAGGAGTGCCTGCGCTGCTTCGGCCGCCGGCCGCCCTGGGATCCCATCGTCGCCGCGCGCCGTCCCGACCGGGCCACCAGTGCGCTGGCCAGCGCGGTGGGCGTCTCCTTCCAGCTGGACGCCATGGACCCGGAGGGCGCGTACGCCGCCCTGGCGGCCATCCTGGCCGAGGAACTGGGGGTGAGCGCGCCGTGATCTCTCGCCTCCTCCTCGCCACGCTGCTCCTGCTGGCCTGTGCCGCGCCGGCCCAGGTCACCAGCACCGGGATCATCAAGGGCCGGGTGATCGACGCCGAGACCGGCGAGCCCATGCCCTACACCAACATCTACATCGCCGGCACCAACATCGGCACCATGGCCTTCACCGACGGCTACTTCTTCCTGCGCGGCCTGCGGCCCGGGACCTACACCGTGAAGGCCAGCTACATCGCCTACGGCCTGGGCAGCGAGACGGTGAAGCTCGAGCCCGGCGGCGTGGTGCACATCGACTTCGCCCTCGAGGTGGAGGCCATCTACGTCGACCCCATCAACGTCGAGGCCGAGCGCAAGCTCATCGAGGTGGAGCGCACCGGCACCAGCCACTTCCTGTCCAGCAAGCAACTCGAGGCCATGCCGCTGGACCAGGTGGTGGACATGATCGCCCACCAGCCCGGCGTCACCCTGCAGGACAACCAGATCCACATCCGCGGCGGCCGCGCCGACGACACCCAGTTCATCGTCGACGGCATGTCGGTGAACGATCCCCTCGCCGGCGGCGGCTACGGCTACCAGATCGACCCGTCGATCATCAACGAGATCGAGGTGCTCACCGGCGGCTTCAATGCCGAGTACGGCCAGGCGGTCTCCGGCGTGGTCAACGTCTCGACCAAGGAGGGCTCGGACCGCTTCGAGGGGAAGATGTCGTACAAGAGCGACTACCTCTACAACCCGATCCCCAAGGACGATCACCGCGGCTGGGACGATCTGACCGACTTCACCGAGCCCCAGAACATCAGCATCGTCAAGCTCTCCATGTCCGGCCCCGATCCGCTCTCCGGCGCGCTGGAGAAGCTGGGCCTGGGGCTGAAGGGCGAGCAGTACCTGCTGGTCTCCGGCAGCATGGACATCCGCGACGGCTACCTGCCCATCTACTCGCGGCAGGACCGCCTGCGCTCGCCGCTGTACGAGGGCAGCTTCTGGTCGCCCCGCCAGCAGAACGACTGGAACGGCCTGGCCAAGTGGACCTGGAACCTGACGCCCACCGAGAAGCTCTCCATCTCGGCCAGCCGGCAGTTCGGCATCAGCCAGGGCTTCCAGCTGCCGGGCGAGGGCTACCCGCGGCCGTTCATCGACAACCTCGACAGCTACCTGGTGCACACCACCGAGAACATCCTGACCACGGTGTTCTGGCGCCAGGTCCTCAGCGACACCGACTGGTACGAGATCACCCTGGGCCGCAACTGGTCCCGCCTGCACAGCAACGTCAACGGCAACGACGACTTCTCCACCTACTCCCTGGTGGACATCCCCTCCACCGATCCGGCGGGCCAGGCGCGCG
Organism: bacterium; assembly: GCA_021767885.1. Next base: position 6,484 of record JAASSM010000047.1, read on the forward strand.
GCACGGCCGATCGCTGGCACGACCACTACGCCGAGGCCTACACCTTCAAGGGCGCCTACTCCTTCTACGGCGGCGCCGGCAACCAGTTCAAGACCGGCCTGGACCTCAGCTTCACCGAGATGCAGCTGGTGGACCTGCAGTCCCAGCTCGGCCGTCCGCCGGCGGGCAAGCTGGGCATCTTCGAGGACATCTTCACCGCCCACCCGGTTGTGGGGGCGGCCTACTTCCAGGACACCATCGAGTACCACGGCCTGATCCTCAACGCCGGCCTGCGCGCGGACTTCTGGGCTCCCGGCCGCGAGGTTGAGGAGGTGATGGCCAACCCGGACGAGTACCTGTTCATCTTCGACGACATGGTGCAGGAGTTCGAGGACGGCACCTTCCGCGCCGCGGGCCGCAACTGGAAGGCGCGCATCTCGCCGCGCCTGGGCCTGAGCTTCCCGGTCACCCGCAGCGACAAGTTCTTCTTCAACTACGGCCACTTCAGCCAGTGGCCGCGGTTCATCTACGTCTACCCGCAGCTGCAGGCCAAGACCGCCACCAAGGTCCAGCTGCTGGGCAACCCCAACCTCGATCCCAAGGTCACCGTGGAGTACGAGGTGGGCTGGCAGCACGAGTTCGACAACCTCTGGTCCATGGGCGTCACCCTCTACAACCGCGACATCTACGGCTACGCCAAGAGCGTGCGCATGCAGTCGGTGGTGATCGACGCCGAGCAGACCCCCGACCCCAACGACAGCGGGTCCATCCCCATCGAGCCGGTGCGCTACTTCAACGGCGACTCCGCCCGCAGCCTGGGCGTGGAGCTGTCGGTGATCAAGCGCACCACGCGGTGGCTGAGCGGGTCGGCCAGCCTGGAGCTCTCCCGCACCACCGGCACCAACAGCCGCGCGGACGAGGCCTACCTGCGCGCGGTGTACGACCAGGGCGAGAACGCCACGGACATCGGCGGGCTGAGCCGTGCGCCGCTGCTCTGGGACCGGCCGTGGTCGGTGAGCGTGAACCTGGACTTCTCGGTCTTCGAGAAGGACCGCCCCGAGCTGCTGGGCTGGCGCATGCCGCCCAACTGGAGCGTGAACCTGCTGGCCCGCGCCGAGGCCGGCCAGCGCTACACGCCGCTGACCTGGACGGGCACCCAGTCCATCGAGGGCGACCTCTACAGCGCCCTCGGTCCGGCCCGCTCCACGGTGAACCTGCGCGTCAGCAAGTGGTGGAAGCTGGGCCGGCACGGCAAGTTCACCCTCTTCTTCGAGGGCCGGAACATCTTCAACCACGAGAACTACCGCCGCGTGAACCCCTTCACCGGCGACGGCTACCAGGTGGGCGACAGCAACCCCGGCTGGGAGCGCGAGTGGGAGCTGCCCACGTATAGCGAGGGCTACGCCAAGGGCGTGGTCAACCCCAGCTACATCGAGAACCCGCGGGCCCTGCTCTGGGGAGCGAGCTACTCATGGTAGCGCGGCGGCGGCAGTCGCGGCCCTGGCGGGCCCTGCGGAGCCTGGGCGCGGTGGCGGTGGCGCTGGTGGCTGGCGGCGTGGTCGTCCCCGGGGGGCTCCTCGCGCCGACGCCGGCCGGCGCCGGCGAGATCCTCGACCTCTACGGCGAGGAGAACGTGGGCACCTCGGCGGGGCAGTTCCTGAAGATCCCGGTGGGCGCCCGGCCGGTGGGTCTGGGCCGCGCCTACGTGGCCTGCGCCATCGACGGCCCGGTGGCCTTCTGGAACCCGGCCGGCCTGCTGCGCACGCCGGGCCTGAGCAACTACTTCCTGACCCACACCGAGTGGGCGGCGGACATCGACGTCGACCACGCGGCCTTCCAGTGGCGCAC
>JAASSM010000048.1 GCA_021767885.1 bacterium
ATCCCAGCAACTGGGAACTGTCCGCGGCGCGGGCCGGCTCGGTGGCACGATACTTTCAAGGTGCCGGCATGGAGCCTGGACGGATCGCCGCCACCGGCTACGGAGAGCACCGACCGCTGGCGAGCAACGAGACCGCCGAGGGCCGCGCCGAGAATCGCCGGGTGGAGATCTTCCTGAAGGTGGCCGCAAATCAGCCGGCCACCGGGGGGACACCGCTCAGCGGCACCCTGGACCGCGAGACGCGCAGCGCGCCGCGGCCCACCCCGGTCACCGATCGCCTGCGGCGCGTGGGCCGCGAACCCTGAGGAGCTGGCATGGCCGACGAGAAGAAAGCACCCGAGGACGCGGCGGCGACCAGGAAGCCCGGCCTGCTCGAGAACAAGGTGGTGATCCTCGGCGGCGTCGTGGGGCTGCAGCTGGTCCTGGCCATGGTCCTGACCATGGTCGTGATCGTGCCCCGCCTCGGCGGGCCAGCCTCCGCCGCAGCGACCATGGAGACGCCCGCGGTGGAGATCGAGCCCATGGGGCCGCTGCTGAGCCTGGGCGAGATCATCGTCACCCTCCAGGCCGACGGCACCGGCAACGCACGCTACCTGCGCATCACGGTGGATCTGGAGCTGAGCGACGCCAAGGCCGTGGAGACGGCCACCTCCCGGCTGCCGGTGCTCCGCGACACGGTCATCATGACGCTGGCCAATCGCTCGGCGGCGGATCTGAACCGCCCCGAGGGCATGAAGGGCCTGCGCGACGAGCTCATGCGCCGCCTGGACGAGCGCCTCCCCGGGCAGGTCCTGCGGCACCTGTACTTCTCCGACCTCGTGATCCAGTAGCCACCGGGCGCCGCCCGGCGGCGCCCGATCGGTCGAACTCCGAGCCCAAGGACACCGCACGCATGGCCGGCCCCGACATCCTCGACGATCTCGATCTCGACGCCGCCCTCGACGACGCGACGGATCTCGGCGTGGACCTCGATTCGGTGATGAATGCCGACCCGGAGGAGGAGGACCCGTCCGGCGTCCGCGCCTACGACTTCAACCGGCCCCACAGCATCTCCAAGCGGTTCGGCCAGAACCTCCAGAACATCGCCGAGCAGTTCAGTCGCAATGCCACGGTGAACCTCACCAGCCTGCTGCGATCCAACGTTTCGGCCGAGTTCCAGGAACTGCAGCTGCGGTCCTACGCGGAGTACCGGGAAGCCCTGCCCCGCCCCACCTGCCTGGCCGCCATGACGCTGCGGCCGCTGGCCGGCACCACCCTGCTGCACATGGACCTCGGTCTGTGCTTCGTGATCCTCAAGAAGCTCATGGGCGGGCGACCCGATGGCGAGGAGCGCCTGCGGCCGTTCACGGAGATCGAACGCGGCATCTTCGGCCACTTCTCCGGCCGCCTCGCCGACCTGCTGCGCACCGCCGCCAGCAAGCTGGTGGACCTGCAGCCCGAACCGGTCGCCCTGGAGAACAATCCCGACTACGTAAGTGGCGTGCCGGCCGGGGAGACCCTGGTCTGCATGCGGTTCCGCGTGCGGCTGGAGGCCGTCGAGGGCATCCTCGAGTTCGCCTTCCCCCTGTCGGCGTTCTCGCCCGTCCGCGACGTCTTCGATCCCGAGGAGAGCGTGGAACTGCGGTCGCGGGACGAGATGTCCCGGGACCGACACCAGATCCTCGACCTCATCCAGTCGACCACCAGCGAGCTGGTGGTCCGCCTCGGCGACCTCGAGCTGCCCCTCGATCGTGTGCTCTCGCTCCAGGAGGGCGATCTGCTGCACCTGCCGCAGTCGGTGGACAGCCCGCTGACGGTCATGATCGAGGGCCGGGAGGTGTTCCTGGCCGAGGCCGGCCGCGTGAACCAGAACCGCGCCGTCAAGTTGATCCAGAAACTCGAGAAGGAGTGAGCATGGCCGGCGACGACCGCACCGATCAGATCCCGACGCCCGGTCCGGAGGCCGCCACCGCCACCGCCGACGCGGCGCCCACCGCGGGCGATGCCGCAGCGGGAGCGGATGGGCTGGAGAACGCCAATCTCGACCTGCTCATGGACGTGGATCTCAAGCTCACCGTGGAACTGGGCCGCGCCCGGCTCAAGTTCCGCGACGTGCTCAACCTGACCACCGGCTCGGTGGTGGAACTGGCCAAGCTCACCAGCGAGCCGGTGGACATCATGGTCAATGGCTCGCTCCTGGCCACCGGGGAGGTGGTGGTGGCGGAGGACCACTTCGCCGTGCGCATCACCAAGCTGCTCAACCGCGTCGAGCGTCTGAAGCGGGTCCTGTGATGGATCCGACCGCCCTCGCCGGGCCGAGCTACTGGCAGGTCGGAGCCGCGCTGCTGGCGGTCCTGGGCCTGATCGTGGTGGCCATGAAGGGCTTGCAGCGCCTGCAAGGGCTCGCCGCTGGCGATGACGAGATCCGGCTGCTCTCGGTGCGGCGGCTGGGACCGCGCCGGGAGATCCAGCGTCTGCGGGTCGGAGATGCCGTCCACACCATCTATCGCCACGATGGCGCCATGGTGGTGCTGGGGGCGGAGCCCTGGCGAGAGGCGTCCGCCACGGCGGAACCCACGCCCGCGGCCGTCGACCGGCCCGTCGGAACGCGCCTGCGCGCCCTGATCGCCGCCGCCGGTGGCAGGGCACGGGAGGCCGCCGGCCGGTGACCCGAAGCTGAGCATGGTCTGGTCGTTTCCCGGCCGCCGGCCCCTGGCCCGGCGGCCGTCGCGTATCCGGCACCGTGCCGCCCGCCGTCCCTGGCCCCGCTGCCGCTCTTCCCCGGCCCGCGATCCGTCCTCCGACCATGGCACGGCCGTTGCGATGACGCCCGCGAACCCCATCCGCGCGCCCGCCGCCGGGAGGACCGATGCCGTATCACCAGCCGCCCGCGACCCGTCGATCCCGGCGCCCGGAAGGGTCCGCCAGGCGGCGCCTGCTGGCCTCCATGCTCCTGGTCGGCCTGGTCGCCGGCCCGGTCGCGGCCCAGACGACCGCCCCGGTGGGCAGTCCGGCCACGACCCCCGCCGACAGCCTGGCCCTCGGCCAGGCGCTGACGCTCTCGGTGGCCGCACCGGAGGGCGCCCAGGGCGTGGACGCGGCCGTGCGGATCGTCCTGCTGCTGACGCTGATCTCCCTGGCTCCCGCGCTCCTGGTCACCCTCACGAGCTTCACGCGCATCACCATCGTGCTGGGATTCCTGCGCCAGGCGCTGGGGACCACCCAGGCGCCGGCCAACCAGGTGATCCTGGGCCTGGCCCTCTTCCTGACCCTGGTGGTCATGGGGCCAGTGCTCCAGGAGATCAATGCCAGCGCCCTGCAGCCCCTGCTGGCCGGCGAGATCGACGAACAGGCGGCCCTGGCCGCCGCCGAGGGCCCGCTCAAGGAGTTCATGCTCGCGCAGACCCGCGAGAAGGACATCGCCCTGTTCCTCGAGCTCACCGGACAGGAGGCGCCGGAGCGGCCCGAGGATCTCGACATGCTGGTGGTGATCCCCAGCTTCGTGATCAGCGAGTTGAAGACCGCCTTCCAGATGGGGTTCGTGCTCTTCATCCCCTTCCTGATCATCGACATGGTGGTGGCCTCGGTGCTCATGTCCATGGGCATGATGATGCTGCCGCCGGTCCTGATCAGCCTGCCGTTCAAGATCCTGCTCTTCGTCCTGGTCGACGGCTGGTGGCTGGTGGTCCGGTCGCTCGTCGCCGCCTTCCAGTGACCACCCCGGAGGAGGGACCATGAGTCCGGAAGCCGTCATCGACATCGGCCAGTTCGCCCTGCGCACCACGCTCCTGGTGGCCGGCCCCATGCTGCTGGCCGGCATGGCCGTGGGCCTGGTGATCAGCATCTTCCAGGCCGCCACGCAGGTGAACGAGATGACCATGACCTTCGTGCCGAAGATCGTGATCGTCTTCGTGGTCATGGTCCTCAGCCTGCCGTGGGCCATCAACCAGCTCACCGCCTTCACCGAGTCCATGTTCGCACGCATCGCCGGGATGTGAGCATGGCCCTGGGCGTGGACATGGGGCTGCTGCTGATCACCGCGGTGATCGCCCTGCGACTGGCCGTGCTGCTGGCGCTGCTCCCGCTGATGGACAACCGCTCGGTACCACCGCTGTGGCGGCTGGCCATCGCCGTGCCCCTGGCCTGGGCGCTGGCGCCGGCGGCCCTGCCCCACCTGGAGGCCCTGCCCCAGCCGCTGGGCTGGCCGGTCCTGGCCATGGAGGCCCTCAACTCCCTCGTGGTGGGGGCCCTGCTCACCTTCGCGGTCAACCTCGTGCTCACCGGCGTGCGCTTCGGCGGCAGCCTGGCGGGTATGCAGATCGGCTTCGCCATCGTCAACGCCTACGATCCCCAGACCGACTCCCAGATCTCCATCATCGCCCAGCTCTATTACCTGCTGACGGTCCTGCTGTTCTTCGCCCTGGACGTCCACCATCACCTGGTGGCGGCCATGGTGGCCTCGGTGCAGGTGATCCCGCCGTTCGCCGTGCCGGACTTCAGCCAGGCGGCCGGCCTGGTCCTGCGCAGCTACAGCGAGGTCTTCCTGCTCGGCCTGCGGGTGGCGGCGCCGGTGGCGCTGGTCCTGCTGCTGGTCTCCGCCGCCATGGGCGTGATCGTCAAGACCGCTCCCCAGATCCACGTCCTGGTGGTGGGCTTCCCCGTGAAGATCGCCACCGGGATCTTCGTGCTCGGCGCCACGCTCGTCTACTTCGGTGGCGTGGTCGAGCGGGCGTACGCCGGGAGCGAGGATCTGCTCGCTCGCCTCCTGGCGGCGTTCTGACCCCGGCTGCCCTGCAGCCCAGCCGGAAGGAGGTGAGACATGGCCGAGGAGACCGCGGGCGAGCGCACCGAAAAAGCGACACCGAGACGGCGCGAGAAGGCGCGGGAAAAGGGGCAGGTCGCCCGCTCGCAGGAGGTCAACAGCTTCTTCGTCGTCCTCGCCGGGACGGTGGCGCTGGCGGCGACCATGACCCACTTCCGCGACGTGCTCGGGCGCAATGCGGGCTATCTCCTGGGTCAGGCCCATTTCCTGGGTCCGGAGAACCTCTTCGGCGTCCGCTACCTGCTCGCCGGCAACGTGGAGGCCATGTTCGTGTCCATGGCCCCGCTGGCCGGCATGGTGCTGGTCGCCGGCCTGGTCGCCAGCCTCATGCAGGTGGGCCTGAAACTGACGCCGTCGGCCATGGCCTTCCAGTGGAGCCGGCTGGACCCCATCAAGGGCGCCAAGCGGTTCGTCCAGAAGAAGACCTTCCTCGAGCTGCTCAAGAACCTGCTGAAGGTGGGCGTGATCAGCCTGCTGGCCTGGCTGGTGATCCGCAGCCTGATGCCCAGCCTGGCCGGGACCGCCGTCCTGGAGCTGCCGGGGATCCTCGCCGTCGCTCGCGAGGGATTCCTCAAGCTCATGCTCGTCCTGCTGGGCTTCCTGGCGATCCTGGCGGTCCTCGACTGGGTGCTCCAGAAGCACCAGCACGAGGAGGAGTTGAAGATGTCGCGCCAGGAGGTGAAGGAGGAGCTCAAGGAATTCGAGGGCGATCCCCAGATCAAGGCCCGGATCCGTGGGCTGCAGATGGAGGCGGCTCGCCGCCGCATGCTCGCGGACGTGCCCCGCGCCGACGTGGTGGTCACCAACCCGACGCACCTCGCCGTGGCCCTGAAGTACGAGTCCGGCCGGCCGGCGCCGCTGGTCGTGGCCAAGGGCGCGGACCACCTGGCGAAGAAGATCCGCGAGACCGCCCGGTCCGCCCGGGTGCCGGTGATCGAGAACAAGCCGGTGGCACGCCAATTGTATGCCGAGGTGGAGATCGGGTCGCCGATTCCCGAGTCCCTGTACCAGGCCGTGGCCGAGATCCTGGCCTACGTGTACCGCCTGCGGAAGTCATAAGCGATTGTAGGAGAGAGACTTGGATCAGGACAGGGTCATGAGCCGAGACCTCGTGCTGGCCAACAGCAACGTCATGAGCGCGGTGGCCGTGCTGGTCATTCTCGCGCTCATGGTGATCCCGGTCTCACCGGTCATGCTGGACGTCCTGATGACCTTCAGCATCGCCCTGGCCGTGATCGTCATGCTGGTCTCGCTCTACCTGAAGGAACCGCTGCAGTTCAGCACCTTCCCGTCGCTCCTGCTGGTGATGACGTTGTTCCGGCTGGCCCTGAACGTGGCCAGCACCCGGTTGATCCTCAGCCGGGGCCAGGCCGGGCAGGTGGTGCAGAGCTTCGGCGACTTCGTGATCGGGGGGAACTACGTCATCGGCGTGATCGTGTTCGTGATCCTGGTGATCGTGAACTTCCTGGTGATCACCAAGGGATCCACGCGCATCGCCGAGGTCTCCGCCCGCTTCACCCTCGACGCCATGCCCGGCAAGCAGATGGCCATCGACGCGGATCTCAACGCGGGCCTGATCAGCGAGCAGCAGGCGCGGCACCGCCGGGAGAAGATCTCCAGCGAGGCGGAGTTCTTCGGCGCCATGGACGGTGCGAGCAAGTTCGTCCGCGGCGATGCCATCGCCGGCATCATCATCACCCTGATCAACATCGTCGGCGGCTTCGTCATCGGCATGGCGCAGATGGACATGTCCGGGGCGGAGGCCCTCGGCCGCTTCACCTTGCTCACCGTCGGCGACGGTCTGGTCAGCCAGGTGCCCGCGCTGCTGGTCTCCACCGCCGCCGGCCTGGTGGTCACGCGCTCGAGCGGTGACCTCAACCTGGGCCAGGCGCTCACCCTGCAGATCTTCCGCCAGGGGAAGGCGCTGGACATCGCTGCCGTGGCCCTGGTGGTCCTGGGCCTGGTGCCCGGCATGCCCACGTTCCCGTTCGTCATCCTGGGCGGCGGCACCTTCGCCGCCGGCCGCATCCTCGGCAAGCGCGTGGCCAACGCCGAGCGTGAGGACGCCGAGGCGGAGGCCGCGGCCGCCGCCGAGGCCGACGCTCCGCCGGCCGGTGACGGCCCGCGAGGGGAGGACCTCTTCGTGCTCGATCGACTGGAACTGGAGATCGGCTACGGTCTGATCGGACTGGTGGACGAATCCCGCGGTGGCGATCTCCTGCAGAGGATCGGCAACATCCGCCGCCAGATCTCCTCCGAGCTGGGGATCTTCATCCATCCGATCCGCGTCCGCGACAACCTGCAGCTGCAGGCCGGCGAGTACGTGATCAAGCTCAAGGGCGTGCCCATCGCCGGGGCCGAGCTGCGCGCCGGCCAGCTGCTGGCCATGAGCACGCGCCCTGATTGCGGCGACCTCGCCGGTGGCGTTCCCACCACCGAGCCGGCCTTCAACCTGCCGGCTCTCTGGATCGAGGCCGAGCGCCGGGCCGAGGCCGAGGCCGAGGGCTACACGGTGGTGGAAGCGCCGGCCGTGCTGGCCACCCATCTCTCCGAGCTGGTCCGCGCCCACGCCGACGAGCTCCTCAGCCGCCAGGACGTCCGCGACATGCTCGAGTCGGTGCGCGAGTTCGCGCCGGCCCTGGTCGAGGAGCTGATCCCCGACAAGGTGCCGGTCAACACGCTGCACAACGTCCTGCGCAACCTGCTGCACGAGCGCGTACCGGTGCGGGACATCGTCTCCATCCTGGAGACCATCGCCAACCACATGGGCCCGGGTGCGGGCAACGACCTGCTGACCAGCAAGGTCCGCGAGGCGCTGCACCGCACCATCAGCCAGCTCTACGCCGACCCGGGCGGTGCGCTGCACGTGGTGAGCCTGCATCCGGAGACGGAGCAGACCATCCTGGAGGCCTCGCGCCAGAGCGAGCAGTCCGGCCAGGTGGTGCTCTCGCCACGCTTCACCCAGGAGTTCCTCGGACGGCTGGACCAGACCCTGCGGGGAGCCTACGGCGCCGGCGCGCCACCCGTGCTGCTGGTCCCCACACCGGTCCGCTTCTTCGTCAAGAGACTCGTCGAAACCACGTATCCCAACCTGGCCGTGATGGGCTACACGGAGGTCGCATCCTCCGTGCGGATCCAGTCGGCCGGAACGGTGGTCACCCATGGTCACAACCAGCACGAGCAGCAGGCCGTCGGCTGAATCCGCGGCGGTGGTGGAGGCGCCCACGCTCAAGGAGGCGCTCAAGCAGGTCCGGGCGCGGTACGGTGAGGACGCGCGGGTGATCCGCAGCCGCACCCTCACGCGGCGCCAGTCCGGGGGACTCGGGCAGCAGAAGGTGGTCGAGGTGCTGGTCGAGCCCGCGGCGGGCCGGCGTCAGCAAGGGGCCGCGTCCGCGAGCCTGGGGGCCC
>JAASSM010000049.1 GCA_021767885.1 bacterium
AGCGACCGCGGGCGTGCGGCGCCGGCGGCGAGGCCAGGCGGCGGCCGCGCGATCGCGGCCCCGATCGCCGCGGCCCACGGGGGGGCCGCGCGGCGCCGGCAGCGCCCCCAGGGCGCCTGCCGGGCCGCCGGCCAACGCCGGGCTAGGTGCTGTACTCGGCGTTGATCCGCACGTACTCGTAGGAGAGGTCGGTGCCCCAGGCGGTGGCCTTGCCCTCGCCCGCATGGAGGTTGAGCACCACGTAGAGGAAGCTCGCCCGCATCATGCTCTTCAGCTTGCGCCGCTCCACGGGCACCGGCTGTCCGGCCGCCAGGATCTGTTGCATCTGCCTGGCCGACCCCAGATAGAGGTCCACCTTCTCGGGCGTGAACTCCACGCCCGCCCGGCCGGCCGCGCCCACGATGCGCCCCCAGTTGGGGTCCCGCCCGAAGAACGCCGTCTTGACCAGGTTGGAGTCCGACACGGTCCGCGCGACACGGCGGGCGTCCGCATCGCTGGGCGCTCCCTCCACGGTGTACTGGATCTGCTTGGTGGCGCCCTCGCCGTCGGCCACGATCTGCTGCGCCAGCTCGATGCAGTGCTTCTTCAGCTCGTCGCGGAAGCGGTCGTACCGCGGGCCCGGTCCGTCGATGAGCGGGTTCTCCGCCAGGCCGTTGGCCATGACGGCGGCCATGTCGTTGGTGGAGGTGTCGCCATCGACGGTGATCATGTTGAAGGAGTCGTCCACCGCCTCGCGCAGGGCGCGGTCGAGCATCTCCGGGGTGATCGCCACGTCGGTGACCACGTAGGCGAGCATGGTGGCCATGTCCGGATGGATCATGCCGGAGCCCTTGGCGATGCCTCCCATGCGGCACTCCACGCCGTCGAGGGTGAAGCTGGAGTAGCTCTCCTTGGGGAAGGTGTCGGTGGTGAGGATGGCGTTGGCGGCCAGCGAGCCCGCCAGCCTCATGCCCGACAGGCGGGTGGCGCACTCGCGGATCCCGTGGCAGACCTTCTCGGTGGGGAAGGTGCGGCCGATGATCCCCGTGGACGCGATGATCACCAGCGAGGGGTCGAGGTCCAGGGCCTCGGCGGCCGTCGCGATCATGGCCTCCGCCCCCTGCCGGCCCTGCTCGCCGGTGCAGGCGTTGGCATTGCCGGCGTTGATCACGAAGGCCTGGGCCCGGCCGTCGGCGACGTGGCGCCGGGCCAGCTTCACCGGCTCGGCCACCACCACGTTGCGGGTGAACACCGCCGCGGCGGCGGCCGGCACCTCGGAGTGGATGATGGCCAGATCGCGGCGCTTGCTCTTGACGCCGGTGTAGGCGCCCCAGGCCCGGATGCCGCGGACCTCGCAGAGGTTGCGCTGCATGGAGCGCTCGTCGTCCGAGGCGATGCGCGGCGGCCGCTTGGTGGTGGTCCCGGGCGCGGGCTTCTTGCCGGAGGCCTTCTCGGCCGCGGACTGCCGCGTGGGCGCCTTCTTGCGCGGCACCGGCGTGGTCTTCTTCGGGGTCTCGCTCATGGGCTCAGCGGTCCTTGCTCGAGGCCGGTGGTCTCCGGCCAGCCGCAGATCAGGTTGAGATTCTGCACGGCCTGACCGGCCGCGCCCTTGACCAGGTTGTCGATGGCGGCCAGCGCGACCACGCGCCGGGTGCGCGGATCGTAGGTGGCGTGCACGTCGCAGAAGTTGGAGCCACGCACCGGCTTGATGGCCGGCGCGCCGTCGGTCCAGCGGACGAACGGTTCGCCCAGGTAGTCCTCCGCGTAGGCGGCAGCCACCTGCTCGGCGTCCAGGGGCCGGGCGAGGTCCTCCGCCGGCTGGGCATAGCAGGTGGCGAGGATGCCGCGGTCCACCGGCAGCAGATGGGGCGTGAAGAGCACCTGCACCGCCCCGCCGGCCACGCGGCCGAGGGCGGCCTCGATCTCCGGCGTGTGGCGGTGGCTCAGCAGGCCGTAGGCGCGGAAGTCGCCGAACAGGTCGGGGAAGTGGGTGGCGGCCTTGGCGGTGGCGCCGGCACCGGTGACGCCGGACTTGGCGTCCACCACCAGGCCCTCGGTGCGCACCAGGCCGCGGCGCAGCAGCGGGGCCAGGGCCAGGATGGCGGCGGTGGGATAGCAGCCGGGGTTGGCCACCAGGCGCGCGCCCGCCATGGTCTCGCGGAACAGCTCGGGCAGGCCGAACACGGCGCCGCCGAGGCGGTCGGCCGCGCGATGCTCCTGGCCGTACCAGCGGGCGTACAGCCCGGCGTCGGGCAGGCGGAAGTCCCCGGAGAGGTCGATCACCGGCGGGCCGTCCATGGGGTGGGCGGCCACGAAGTCCATGGACGCGCCGTGGGGCAGCGCCAGGAGGATGGCGTCCAGATCGGCCGGCAGGTCCTCGACCTTGCTCAGCGGCTGATCGCAGACCCCCCGGAAGGCCGGGTGGATGGCGCTGAACGGCTCGCCGGCCCGGCTGCGCGAGGTGATGGCCGCGATCTCCACCAGCGGGTGGGCCGCGAGCAACCGCACCAGCTCGCTGCCGGTGTAGCCGGTGGCGCCGACGATGGCCACGCGGGCGCGGGACGGGATGCTCATGATGCGCTCCTCTTCGCGGCGGCCGCATCCAGCGCGTCCAGGAACACCTGCAGGACCACGTCGAGGTCGGCCTCGGGGATGTTCAGGGCCGGCACGAACCGGATCACGTTGCCGGCCGTGCAGTTGGCCAGAACGCCGCGGTGCAGCATGTCGGTCACCAGGTCCTTGCCCGGGAAGGCCAGCTCCACGCCGATCATCAGGCCTCGGCCGCGCACGTCCGTGATGGCGGGCCGGTCCTCGGCCGCCTCGCGCAGGCGCTGCAGGAAGCGGCCGCCCACCTCGGCGGCGCGGGCGGCGAGGTCGTCCTCGTCGATGACGCGCAGGGTGGCCTCGGCGGCCGCGCAGGCGACGGGATTGCCGCCGAAGGTGGTGCCGTGATCGCCGGGGGCGAAGGCCGCGGCCACGTCCTCGCGGGCCAGGACCGCGCCGATGGGCAGGCCGCCGCCCAGGGCCTTGGCCAGCACCAGGATGTCCGGCTCGATGCCGGCATGGGCGTGGGCGTTGAAGCGCCCGGTGCGCCCCACGCCGCACTGGATCTCGTCGAGGATCAGCAGCACGCCGCGGTCGGTGCAGAGGTTGCGGATGGTCCGCAGCACGTCGTCGGGCACCACGCGGATGCCGCCCTCGCCCTGCACGGGCTCGAGGATCACGGCGGCCGCCTGATGATCCAGCGCCGCATCCAGGGCGCCCAGGTCCCCGAAGGGCAACTGCTCGAAGTCCGGCACCAGCGGCAGGAAGGGCTCGCGCTGCGGCGGCGCGTGGGTGGACAGGGCGCCCATGCTGCGGCCATGGAAGCAGCCGGCGAAGGAGATGATCTTCGCGCCATGGTCATGGTGGCCAGCATGGCGACGGGCCAGCTTGAGCGCGCCCTCCACGGCCTCGGTGCCGCTGTTGGTGAAGAAGACGCGGTCCATGCCGGTGGCCGTGGTGATGCGCTCGGCCAGATGGGCCTGTGCGGGGAAGTGGTAGAGGTTGGTGACGTGGATCAGGCGCCGGACCTGGGCACAGACCGCCGCCACCACCTCGGGATGGCAGTGGCCCAGGGCGTTGACGGCGATGCCGCCGAGGGCGTCCACGTACTCCTTGCCCGCCGCGTCGCGCACGCGCGATCCCACGCCCTCCACCAGGGTGATGGGGTAGCGGTTGTACATGGGGAAGTGGCGCGCGGCGATGGTGCGCTGCGTCTGGTCGGTGTGGTCGGTCTCACTCATGGTGTTCCCGGATGGTGGTTCCGGTCCTTTCGTCGGTGAGCAGCGCGGTCAGCAGGGAGTGCTCGGTCATGCCGTTGACGATCCTCGCCTCGCCCACGCCACCGTCGAGGGCGATGAGGCAGGACTCGATCTTGGGGATCATGCCGCCACGGATGATGCGGCCGATCTCGTCGCGCGCCGCGTGGGGGGTGAACTCGGGGATCAGGGTGCCCGGGTCCTGGATGTCGAGGAAGACGCCGTCCACGTCGGTGAGCACCATGAACGCCCGGGCGCCCAGCGCCGCGGCCAGATGGCCGGCGAACATGTCGGCGTTGATGTTGTAGTCCTCGAGGTCGGCGCCCACGCCGATGGGCGCGACCACCGGGATGTAGCCCGCCCGCAGCAGCACCCTGAGCAGGTGCGTGTCCACCGCGGTGACGTCGCCCACCTGGCCGAGGTCGGAGCGGCGGACACGGTCGCCCTCCTTGACGCGGTGGATGCGCTTGGAGGCGGTGACCAGGCCGCCGTCCTTGCCGCTGATGCCCACCGAGCGGTAGCCGTGGCAGGCGATGAGCTTGACGATCTCGCTGTTGACCTTGCCGCTGAGCGCCATCTCCACGTAGCCCATGGCCTCGCGATCGGTCTTGCGGTGGCCGCCCACGAAGGGCGTCTCGACGCCCACCTCCTCGAGCAGCTCGCTGATCACCGGCCCGCCGCCGTGCACCACCACCGGGACCACGCCCAGGCTCTTCAGCGCGCAGATGTCGGCGATGACGCTCTGCTTGCGAGCCTCGTCGATCATGGCGTTGCCGCCGTACTTGATCAGGACCACCTTGCCGCGCAGGCGCTCGGCGCGCGCGGGGTCGACGGCGACGCTCTCGAGGGAGGAGTGGCTGGTGGTCTCGGCGGCCTCGGCAGTGGCGCCCTCGATCCAGGCGGCCACGGCGGGATGACCGGCGCGCAGCTTGTCGGCGAGCTCCTGGCGGCGAGCCTCCGCCGCGGCGGGATCGGGCTCGCGGAGGATCGCGCGCAACTCCTCCATCACCCAGGATTGCTCCCGGGAGTCCAGGTGGTCGAACGGTTGCGGCATGATCCGGTCACCCTTTCCGGGGACACACGTCGGCGTAGGCAACGCCGGGGGCGTGCATCAGGGCTCATACTAACGGCAACACGGGAGAACCGCGAACCCGGCGACCGCGGACGCCACGCGATCAGGCGGCCAGCACCACGTACCTCAGCACGCAGACGCAGTGCAACGCGGACCCGCCGAGCACGAAGAGATGCCACACGGCATGATGGTAGGGGAAGCCGCGCCAGGCATAGAACACCGCGCCGGCGGAGTAGCTGATCCCGCCCGCCGCGAGCAGCCAGAGCGCGGCCGGCGGCAGCGCGGCCGCCAGCGGCCGGATCGCGATGGCCACCAGCCAGCCGAGCGCCAGGTAGAACGCCAGCGACAGGCGCTTCCAGGGGCGCCGCAGCACCACCTCGTAGAGGATTCCCAGGATGGCCAGGCCCCAGCCGATGCCGAACAGGCTCCAGCCCCAGCCGCCGCCCAGGACATCGAGGCAGAAGGGCGTGTAGGTGCCGGCGATGAGCAGGTAGATGGCGCCGTGATCGAGCAGCTCGAACACGGCCTTCGCGCGGACGGGGACCAGCGCGTGGTAGAGGGTCGATGCGGTGTAGAGCAGCACCATGGTGGCCCCGAAGATGCTCACGCCCACCACCAGCCGGGCGGAGCCCTGCTGCGCCGCGAGCACCACCATCACGACCAGGCAGGCCACCGAGCCGAGCGCGCCCACGCCATGAGTGATGGCGTGGGCGATCTCCTCGCCCCGCGAGAAGGGCCGGTGCTCGAGGGCGCCGCGCATCTGCGATCCTGGCGGCGCTATTCCGCCGCCGACCCCACGCGCGCGGCCATCAGGTCGGCGAGTTCCGCCTGCAGGTCCTGCAGACGGCGCTGGAACGCCGCGCGATGCGGCGCCACGATGCGGCCGGCGAGCTCGCGATAGTGGGCGACGCCCTGCTCCAGGTTCTCGCGACACTCGGCGATGGTCCTCGCCAGCTTCTCGCAGGGCTGCTCCGCGTGGCGCGCCACGTCGCGGCGCAACCCGGCCACGTGCAGGCTCAGCTCCTTGAGCAGCATGTGCGGCCGGTCGCGGTGCAGGGGCAGCGGGACGCGGTCGTAGATGTGGTCCACCAGCGCGTCGAGCGTGGTGGCGAGCTGGAAGTAGGCCGCGTTGGGACCGCAGCAGACGGCGGGCGAGGCGGAGGGGTCGATGTCCAGGTTGCGGGTGACGCTGCCGGCCAGATCGTGGCAGATGCACGCCTTGCGCACCACCGCGTCGCGGGCCCGCTGCCGCTCGAGATCCTCCAGGGCCGAGGCCGCGATCTCCTCCAGCTTGCGGTGCTGGTAGGCGCGGCTGGCGGTGCAGAGAGGCTTCTTCGTGTACTCGGTGCTCGAGACCAGGTAGCCCTTGGGGCAGGGGCTGCCGGGGCGACCGGCGGCCACCCGCTCGCGGCGCAGTTCCTCGCTGTCGCTGGTGCGCAGCGACCAGAACGGCACGCCCAGCGGCGAGGCGCCGGAGAGCTCGATGTCCTCCTCGCCGGCGGTGACCAGGCGCGAGAGGCTGGCCGGATCGATGTTGACCACCTCGGGCACGAAGAGGAACGCGCTGCCCCAGCCGGTGCCGTCCACGCGGTAGTGCTCGCGCAGGAGCTGGTCCTCGTGGGCGGCGCCCAGGCCGCCCTGCACGGTGATCCGCGTGGGCAGGGGCTCCTCCGGGACATCCTCGCGGCCGAGCGCGGCGAGGGCCTGACGGCGGATGCCGTGCAGACTCCCGGCCAGGTGCTCCCGCTGCTGCTTGAACTCCTCGAGGATGGGGCCGAGGAGCTGGCCCTTGCCCCCGAAGGCGTGGCCGCCGCAGTTCAGGCCGGACTCCACGCGGAACTCGGAGATGTGCACGCCCAGGCGCGCGAGCAGCTTGCCCTGCAGCAGGGCCGAGCGGTAGTCGCTCACCTTCAGGACCACGCGCTTGCGCAGGTCCTCGGCCTGCGTGGGCATGAGCTCGGCGAACTCGCCCATGTAGCTGAACAGGCGGCGGTTCATGCCCGCCGAGAGCACCACCGCGCCCTCGGCGCGGCTCTTCATGAAGCCGCGCAGGGCGCTCAGCGCGTCGGAACCGCGCTCGGGCAGGGGGCGGCCCCGCCGGTCCAGGTCGCGGTCCAGCTTGGTCATGATGTTCACGTCGATGGGGCCGGGCTGGACCAGCTCCCGCAGGCGGTCCTGCAGCGTCAGGCGCTGGGCCTCGTCGCGGCAGCCGCGCATGCGCTCGTACAGCTCCCGCGCCGGCGAGGGCGGTAGCAGCTCGAAGTACCGCGTGATCTCGCTGCCGGCCTCGAAGGCGGCGGTGCGGACGCGCTGGACCTGGCGGCCGACGAGGTCGTGCATCAGGTCGAGGTAGGCGGTGATGCGCCGGGCGCGGGCGTCGTCGGCGTCGTCCGCGATGGGCTCGCAGGGCTCGCCGTGATCGGCGGACAGACGCTGCCGGACCTGCTCGATGAGCACGTCGTCCACCAGGGAGACCACCGAGGCGATGCCGTAACGGGCCACCTTCAGGGGCGTGTCGATGGTGAAGCCGGTGCCCATGACGGGGATGTGGAAGGTGTGGCGCGGTGTGCGGAGGCTCGTGTTCATGGACCGCTCCGGTCTCGGGGAATACTGATCGACGCGGAGCGCAGAACAGCAGGGCGAGGGATCGGGGAGTATTTCTCCCGTTGTTTCTCCCCAACCGTAGCAAGCGGGGGGCCAGGATGCACGTTTTATTCTCGTGAGACGGCCGGGTTAGACGCCGCTCCGGGCGTCTTGGGCCCGGCTACCGCCCGTGTCCGCTGGCGGTCGCTAATCCCAGTACCACCCCAGATTGACGGTCAGGGGCACGAACGTGGCCGATTCGAGCGCGTCGTCCGCCACCCCCATGCTGTTGACGCCCACCCCGAGCCCGGCCGCCACGTGGTCGGTGAGGCGGAACTCGTAGGAGAGGTTGAGCTCCAGGGCCAGGCCGCTGAACTCCGTGCGGTCGCCGTGCCCCTGTTCCTCGTCCTCCACGATCTCCACCTCGGTGTAGCCCACCCAGCCGAGCCCGAGGCCGCCGCGCAGGCAGAGCCCGCCCAGGGCGCGGTCGGCGCGGCCGGGGTACCAGCTCGCCGCCAGCACCAGGCTCTGCATGGAGTACCGGAACTTGGTGGGCAGCTCGCCGGTCTCGTACATCCAGCCGGCATAGGAGACCCCCACGCCGAGGCGCGATCCCACCATGCGGGAGATGCGGATGTGGGGGGAGACGCCGTCCTCGAACTCGAGGGTCTCGCCCTCGGGACCGTCGAAGTCGCCGGCTGCCGCACCGTAGGAGACGCCCGCGTGCCAGCCCGCGCGCTCGTGGGGATGCATGG
>JAASSM010000050.1 GCA_021767885.1 bacterium
AGTTGGCGTCGCCCCACGTCCAGTCGAACTCCAGGCTCATGCGCATCTTGGCCCAGCCGTCGAACAGGCGCGGGGTGTAGGTGATCATGGGCAGGAAACGCTGCTCGGTGAAGCGGCTGCGGCCCGCCCCGGTGGCGGTGGTGTTGCCGCCGAACAGCCGGCCCACCACCTGGCCCTTGAGGAACTCGTTGGTGGCGTAGACGTTGGACCACTCGCTGCGGGTCAGGAAGTAGCCGATGAAATCGAACTCGCTCGGCTCCGGACGCAGCTTGCGGTTGGGATGGTCGGCCGCGGTCTGGGCGACGGCCGCGCCGGCCAGCAGCGCGACGACCACGGCGGCAAGAACGCAACGCTTCATGAGCAGCCCCGTTTCTGGCTGGCGGCGCGCGGCGCCCCCGTCCGGGGGGCGCCGTCGCGCCGCGCAGGTCCTACTGGATGCGGACGTAGGTCTGGATGTTGGTGTCGCCGTACAGCGGGTCGGACCCGAAGCCGGTCTCCGGCGTGCGGGGCACGAACCCGTAATCCGGCTCGGTCTGGACGGCCTCGAGCCTCATCACGTCGGGCGTGCCCTCGACCACCTCGATGATGCCCTCCTGCGCGAACGCCGAGTAGTCGATGGTGATGCTGTGCACGTCGCCGCTCTCGGACTCGATCACCTGATAGGTGCCGGTCAGCGTGGTCCAGGCGCCGCCCTCGACGTGCTGCTCGAGGGTCACGACCTGGTCCTCGTCCAGGTGCACGCGCACCGAGTCGAGGTTGAAGGGATCGCCCTGCAGGATGGGCGCCACGTTGTCGCCGGCGCTCAGCCAGGAGCCGATCCAGGGATCGGGCACGGTGGGATCGGTGCCGCCGTTGTCGCCGTTGTCGTCGTCGTCGTCGCTGCAGGCCGCGAAGCTGATCAGCGCCAGGGCCGCCAGCAGGACCAGCAGCAGCTTCAGGGTGGTACGCATGGTCTTGTCCTCCCGTGAGGGTGGGGGTTAATCCAGCTCCGCGAGCCGGAAGCGATCGATCTTGCCCGCCTGGTTCAGGGGCAGCTCGGGCAGGATCCGGACATGCCTGGGGATCTTGTACCGGGCCAGCTTGTCGCTGCAGAACGCGCGCAGCGCCTCGAGATCCGGCGCATCCTGGCCCGGCCGCAGCACGAGGAAGGCCTTGCCCACCTCGCCCCACTGCGCGTCGGACACGCCGATCACCGCCGCCTCCTTGACGGCGGGATGCGTGGCGAGCACGTGCTCCACCTCTGCGGGGTACACGTTCTCACCGCCACTGATGAACATGTTCTTCTTGCGGTCGACCACGTAGTAGAAGCCGTCCGCGTCGGTCTGCACCATGTCGCCGGTGTGGAACCAGCCGTCGGTGATGGCCGCGGCGGTGGCCTCCGGCCGGCGCCAGTAGCCCGGCGTGACCACCTCGCTGCGCAGCCACAGCTCGCCCGGCTCGCCGGGGCCGCAGTCGCCGCCGTCCTCGCCCACCACGCGCGTCTGCACGTAGAAGTTGGGCAGGCCGATGGACCCGGCCTTCGCCCGGGCCAGGCCCTCGTCCAGCGAGAAGCAGTTGGGCCCCACCTCGGTCATGCCGTAGCCCTGGCGGATGAGGACGCCCTTGGCATGCCAGGTGTCGATCAGGGGGATGGGCATGGGCGCCCCGCCCACGATGGCGTAGCGGCAGGCGGAGAA
Source organism: bacterium (assembly GCA_021767885.1). The sequence continues at coordinate 1,677 of JAASSM010000050.1, forward strand.
GTCGGCCGCGGCGAAGCCCGCCGTCTCGCTGAGCATGCGCATCATGGTGGGCACGCCGAAGAGCAGGGTGGTGCCCTCGGCGGCCATGAGGTCCACGATGAGGTCGGCGTCGAAGCGGTCGAGCAGGGTGGTGGAGGCGCCGTTGTGCAGGAACGGGGTGAAGAGCACGTGCCAGCCGCCGGTGTGGAAGAACGGCGCGTAGCTCTGGGTGTGGTCCTGGCCGGTGAGCTCCAGCCGCAGCGTGGTGTTGATGGCGTTCCAGAGGATCATCCGGTGGGTGATGATGGCGCCCTTGGGCGTGCCGGTGGTGCCGGCGGTGTAGAGGATCATCACCGGATCGTCCAGCTCGCCGGCGCGGTCGGCGGTGAACGCCCGCGCCGCGGCCATGGCCGCGGTGCTCGGCCCGGCCGCCGGAGCCGGGGACGACCCCACCAGCAGCGGCGTCACCTCGCCCAGCGGCAGGCGGTGGGCGATGGCGTCCGTGGCGCTCAGCGCGTCGGCCACCGGCTGCTCGTCCGCGCCGACCAGCAGCACCCGGGGCGCGCAGTCGCCCAGGAGCTGATCCAGCTCGCGCGCGGTGAGGCGGAAGTTCAGGGGCACCAGGATGGCGCCCAGCTTCACGCAGGCCAGGAACAGGAACACGGTCTCGGCGCGGTTCTGGGCCAGGACCGCCACCCGATCGCCGCGGCCCACGCCCAGCCCGTCGCGCAGGTGGGCGGCCAGGCGGGCGGCGGCCAGATCCGCCTCGCCGTAGCTCCATTCCAGGGCCCGGCCGTGGTCGCGCAGCGCCAGCTTCTGCGGCCGGTAGCCGGCCCACTTGTGCAGCCAGTCCACCTCGGGGAAGATCATGGCGTACTCCTGCGCCGGGCCAGGGCCATCGCGCCGCCCACCAGGACGCTGGCGAGGATGGCCACCGCGGCCGCCACGCCCGGGTTCTGCCCCGTGGACGCGGTGCCGGGCACCGGCAGGTTCAGGTAGTGCATGGGGAAGTGGACCGCGATGGCCGTCACCGAGGCGGCCATGGCCGCCGCCCGGGGCGCGCCGGTCCAGAACATGCCGAAGAGGATGGGCACGAACGCCGCCGCGAAGTAGGCGTAGACGCCGTTCTGGGCGAAGATGGCCACGCTCAGGTTGGGCGCCACGAGCTGGCGCCAGGAGAGCACCGCCGCGGCCACGGCCAGGCCGGCGATCACGCCGCGGTTGATGCGCATCAGCGCGCGGTCGCGGGCGGCCGGGTCCTGCGGCAGACGGTGGCCCCAGAGCGGGCGGATCAGGTCGCTGGTGATGGTGGTGCCCAGGGACTGGATCAGGCCCTCGAGGGTGGACAGGCCGGCGGAGATCAGGCCCAGCACCACGATCAGCCCCACCCACACCGGGAAGGCGGCCACCACGTACGCGGGGATGATGTCGTCCATGGCCAGGGCCTGGCCGCCGGCGCGCAGGTCGGGGAACTGCAGGCGCGCCCACAGCCCGGCGATCACCACGGCGAAGAAGAGCAGCTCCACCACCACGCCCACGGCGAGGTAGCGGTTCACGTCGCGCTCGGTCCTCAGCAGCAGGCTCTTGGTGATGATGTGCGGCTGGCAGACGATGGCCACCCCCACGATGATCTGCGCGACCAGGATCTCGAACCAGTCGCGGAAGAGGAAGCTCTCGGGGTTGGGCACCGCGGTCAGCTGGGGGTCGACGGCCCGGAGCTGCTCCAGGAATCCGGAGACGCCCTGGGCGAAGCGGTCGTACCCCGAACCGAGCAGGATCACCGCCACCACCAGCATCAGCAGCGCCTGCACGGTGTTGGTGTAGACCATGCTGTTGGCGCCGCCGAACATCATGTAGCCGAAGACGAACACCACCAGGCCCGCCAGCACCGGCATCTCGCCCACCCCCAGGGTGGCGGCCAGCACCTTGGTCAGGCCCACCACGATCAGGACGATGAACGTCACCAGCAGCAGGGACAGCACGCCGAAGAACAGGGCGTAGCGATCGCTCTGCCAGCGGGTGCCCATCCACTGGGCCAGGCTCAGCGCCTTGACCGACTCGCCGTGGCGGCGGAAGCCCTTGGTCAGCACGATGAGCGAGAGCATGGCCGCCAGGGGCAGGACCACGGCGAAGGAGACCACGCCGGCCAGGCCGTAGAGCGCGATGAAGCCGGGGTTGATGATGAAGGTGGCCGCGCTGGTCATCGACGCGGCCAGCGACAGGCCCACCGCCGCCGGGGAGAAGCGCAGGTTGCCCAGGGCGTAGTCGTTCACCGACCGCGTGGCGCGCGCGCCGCGGATCACGATCGCCAGGATCACGGCCATCAGGACCACGATCAGGGCCCAGCCGGCCAGGGCCATCTCCCGCGATGCGAGGTCGGTCATCGCCGTCTCCCCCGGCTCACCAGCGGAAGGCGCAGCACGCGAACGCGAGGCCGCCGCCCGAGCCCATGAACACCACGAGATCGCCCGGCTTCAGCTTGCCCGCGGCGTCGGCCTCGGCCAGCGCCATGGGGATGCAGGCCGAGCCCGTGTAGCCGAAGCGGTCCATGACGCAGTGCGTCCGGCTCTCCGGCAGGTCGAGCTTCTGCAGGGTCTCGCGGATGGAGTTGATGTTGATCTGGGTGAAGAAGATCTGGTCGATGTCCTGGACGGTGGCGCCGGCGTCGGCCACCACCTCGGTGACCATGCGGCTCCAGGTATCGGGGTTGATCTCCCGGGGGAACTTCTTCACGAACTTCAGCTTGTGGTCGCCGCGGGCGACCACCTCGGCGGTGGTGGGCTCGGCCGTGCCGCCGGCGTAGATCCCCATCCAGCCGGCGTACTGGCCCTCGGTGTGCAGGCGCGAGGCCAGCCAGCCGCGGTCCTCCTCCGTGGCCTCGAGCAGGACGCCGGCGGCGCCGTCGGCGAAGAGGTTGCTGGTGCGCTTGTCGTGCAGGTCCACGTGCTTGCTCATGGCGTAGGCGCCGATCACCAGGATGCGCCGGTAGCGCGGGTCGGCCTGGATGTACTTGGCCCCCAGGTCCAGGGCGGTGACGAAGCCCGCGCAGGCGGTGTTCAGGTCGAAGGTCCCGGCACGGCCGAGGCCCAGCCGGTGCTGCACCTCGCTGGCGGTCGACGGGGAGATCCACTCCGGCGTGTCGGTGGCCACCACCAGCAGGTCCACCGTCTCGGGCGCCGCGCCGGCGTCCTGCAGGATGGCGCGGCCGGCCCGCTCGACCAGGTCGGCGGTGCTCTCGTCCTCGTCGCACCAGCGGCGCTCGCGGATGGTCAGGTGGTCGCGCAGCCAGGTGTCCACGTCCTCGCCCAGCAGCTCGCTGAAGAAGCTGTTGGGGATCACGCGGTCGGGGACGGCCATGCCGGTGGCCAGGATCCTCGCGTTGCGGGTCATGGTCGCTCCTCGCCGGTCAGAGGGTGATGCCGCCATCGACGCTCAGCACGGCGCCGTTGACGAAGCTGGCCCGGTCGCTGGCCAGGAAGAGATACGCCTCGGCGATCTCCGCCGGCTCGCCCAGCCGCTGCATGGGCGCCTTCTCCGCCATCATGGTGCGCACCTTCTCGGGCATGGCCTGCACCATCTCGGTGGCGATGAAGCCGGGGGCCACGGCGTTGACGCGCACGCCCTTGCGCGCCAGCTCGCGGGCCCAGACCCGGGTCATGCCGATCACGCCGCTCTTGGTGGCCACGTAGTTGGTCTGGCCGAAGTTGCCGTACAGGGCCACCACGCTGCTGGTGTTGACGATCACGCCGGATCCCTGGGCGACCATGATCCGCGCCGCGGCGCGGCCGCAGTGGAAGACGCCCTTGAGATTCACGTCCACCACCTGGTCGAAGGCCGCATCCTCCATCTTCAGCAGCGTGCCATCGCGGGTGATGCCGGCGTTGTTGATCAGCACGTCCACGCGGCCGTGAGCCCCGTGCGCGGCGTCCATGGCCGCGTCCACCGCGGCGCTGTCGGCCACGTCCACCCGGCGGTAGGTGACGGGCTCCAGCTCGGCGGCGAGCTGTTCGCCGGCGGTGTCGTTCAGGTCCCAGCACTCCACCACCGCGCCGGCGGCGGCGAAGCGGCGCACGGCGGCCGCCCCGAGGCCGGCCGCGCCGCCGGTGACGATGACGACCCTGTCCTGCATCTCCTGCGTGTCCGGCTTGCCGGTCATGGCATCTCCTCCGGGGTGGTCGTGGCTGCGGCCAGCGACTCGCGCCGGTCCTGCCACGTGTCCATGAAGGCGTCGTAGGTCTCGAGCATGAGCTCGTAGAAGGCGACCATCTCCTCCACGCGCCGCCGCATGGGTGCGGGCACGTCCGGGGACTGGTCGATGAGGTCGCGGTACTTGCGGGCGAGGTCGAGGTTCGCCCGCTGCTTGGCGGCCTGGTTGGCGAAGGCCTGGCCGAAGATGTCGTCCACGGCCTGGTAGTGGTCGCGGCGGCTGCCGGGGACCCAGACCTTGCGCAGCAGCTGGTGGTCGCTCAGGCGGCGGGTGATCTGGCTGACCGGCCCCTTGCTCACCGAGAGCTGGTCGGTGATGTCGTCGAGGCTGCGGGGCTCCTCCTCGCAGAGCATCATGCCCACCACGTGGCCCATGAGCCGCGAGAGGCCGAAGAGCTGGTATCCGGCGCCGAAGTCCTCGATGAAGTTCTGCTTGATGGCGTCGGCGTCCATGGGCCCCGTCCCGGGATCGGCGCGAACGGCTCCTGTTTGGAGCGTTTGAAATGTTGCAAACAGAACAAAACCATGTCCCGTGACGGTTGTAAAGCGAAAAATGGAAACCTCCGGGGCGCGTGGCACGTCCTTCCTGCGCATCCCCCATGCATCCTCGACCGGAGGCCACCGCCATGTCTCGCCGCTCCAGCGCCCGCCTGGTCACGCTCCATCGCCGCCTGCGCCGGGGCGGCTATCGCCGGGCCCTGCTGCCGGTCCTGGCCCTCGCGCTCGCCCTCGGGACCGTCCTCGGCGCCGGCCCCGCTCGCGCCGGCGGCCTGGGGATCCCCACCCAGCGCGCCATCCTCGGGTTCGGGAACCTCGAGGAATTCACCGGCCTGCGGTTCAGCTTCCGTGATCACGACGTCCACCGCATCACGGGCGTCAACCTGACCCTCTGGATCCCCGAGGAGAGCCCCGGTGGCCGGTACACCGGCGTGGGCCTGAACCTGGTGGGCGCCCGCGCCGCCCGGATGGACGGCATCCACGCCGGCCTGGTGGGCCTGGACGTGGCCGACCGCGGCACCGGGATCTTCCTGGGCGGCGTGGGCCTCGGGGGCGGCGACGTGGCGGGGATCGCCATCGGGGGCATCGGCCTCGGCGTGGACGACCTCACCGGCATCGGCCTCGGCACCCTCGGCGTGGGCGCCGACGACGTCACCGGCCTGGCCATCGGCGGCCTGGGCGCCGGCGTGAACGACCTCACCGGCATCGGCATCGGCGGGCTGGGCGTGGGCGCGGACAGGGTCACCGGCGTGGTGATCGGCGGCCTGGGCGCCGGCGTGGACTCCATGACGGGGCTGGGCCTCGGCGGCCTGGGCATCGGCGGCGACCGCTTGCACGGCCTCATGCTCGGCGGGCTGGGCGTGGGCGCCGACGAGCTGCACGGCGTGTTCGGCGGCCTGCTCGGGGTGGGCGGCGAGGAACTCCGCGGCCTGGGCCTGGGCGCCGCGGTGGGCGTGGAGGACGTGCACGGCGTCGCCCTGGCCGCAGGCTACCACCGCAGCGAGCGGCTTTACGGCCTGTCCACCGGCGTCTACAATCGGACCGAGGAGGCCCACGGGGTGATGATCGGGCTGGTGAACTGGACCGAGACCCTCCATGGCCTGCAGATCGGCCTCCTCAACCGCGTGGGCAGCGGCCCGGCCGCGGCCCGCTGGCTGCCCGTCCTCAACGCTCGCTTCTGACGCCGCCGGCGGCGGCGTCCGCGGAGACGCCGTGCCCGCCCTGCTCACCGTCACCGACCTCGCCGTCCACGTCGGCGGGCGCCCCCTGCTCGCCGGCCTGGCGCTGGACCTCACCGCCGGCGAGGTGGTGGCCGTCCAGGGGCCCAGCGGGACGGGCAAGACCACCCTGCTGCGGACGCTGGCCGCCCTGCAGGATCCCGCCGCCGGCGCGGTCCGCCTGCGCGGCGCCACGCCGGCGGAGCTGGGCTGGACCGCCTGGCGCCGTCAGGTCTGCCTCGCCTCCCAGCAGCCCGCCATCTTCCCCGGCAGCGTGGGCGAGAACCTGGCCCGCCCGTTCGGCTATCGCACCGCCGGCGCGGCCTTCCCGGCCGACCGCGCCCGCGCGCTCTGCGACCGCCTGCGCCTGGAGGACGTCGCCCTCGACCACGCCGCCAGCCAGCTCTCGGTGGGCCAGCAGCAGCGGCTGGCGCTGGTGCGCGTCCTGCTGCTCGAGCCCACGGTGCTGTTGCTGGACGAGCCCACCAGCGCCCTGGACCCCGCCGCCGCCGACCTGGTGGAGGCCCTGGTGCGCGAGGAGGTGATCGGCCGCGAGGCCGCCGCGCTCTGC
>JAASSM010000051.1 GCA_021767885.1 bacterium
AGGGCACGGCGATGTCGGCCCGGCCGGTGTAGCCTGCCAGTGCACCCACCCAGAAGGAGGCCACCGCGATGGCCATGAGCACCCACTTCAGGGTGATGGTCCTCGCCAGCGGATGCGCCCGGATCAGTAGCCGGATCACGACCGACTCCCTCCGACCAGCTCGATGAACATCTCCTCCAGCGGCAGCGGCAGGCATCGCACGGTCTCCGCGCCGCAGCGGCCGGAGAGCCCGGCCGCCAGGCGCTCGCGGCAGGGGCCGGGCTGCGACTCGAAGATGGCGCGGATGCCGCCATCGCGCTCGCGGGCCGAGAGGCAGCCCTCGAGGCCGAGGACCTCGCGCGCCGTCAGACCGCCGGTGCCGGGGATCAGCGCCAGGCAGTACCCCTCGCGGACGTCGTCCAGGGCGCTGTCGATCCACTTCTGATTCTCGTGCAGCATCACCAGGCGGCTGGCGAGACGCTCGACGTCGGTCATGTGATGGCTGGAGAAGAGGATGGTGGAGCCCGACTCGCCCAGCAGCTGGATGGCGGTCTCGAGGAACTCGCGGCGCATGGCCGGGTCCAGGCCGCCGGCTGGCTCGTCCAGCAGCAGCAGGGCGGGTCGATGGGCCACCGCGCACAGCAAGGCCACCTGCCGGGCCTGGCCCTTGCTGAGATGCTTGACGCGCTGGTCACCGCTCATGTGGAAGCGCGCGGCCAGCTCCGTGGCCAGGGCCTGGTCCCAGGTGGGATACAGGCGCCGGTGCAGGTCGATCACCTCGCGCACCTTCAGGAAGCCCGGCAGGACCTGGTCCTCCGAGACGTAGCCCACGCGCCGGCGGACGGACACCGGGTCGCGGCGGGGGTCCTCGCCGAAGACGCGCACGCTGCCGCGCTGGGGCTCGAGCTGGCCGAGGGCGATGCGCAGCAGCGTGGTCTTGCCGGCGCCGTTGCGGCCGAGCAGGCCCAGGACCTCGCCCGCCGTCACCGTCAGGTCGATGCCGCGCAGGACCTCCTCGCCCCGGGTATAGGCCCGGTGCACGCCGCGCAGTTCGAGCACGCTGGTCATGACGACTCCTTCCGGTCCGGATCCGGGCCCGCGTCCGCCTGGGCGAGCAGGCGGCGCAGCAGGGCGACGGCCGCCTCCGCGTCGATGCCCAGGTCGCGGCAGAGCGCGGCCACCGGGCGCAGATGGTCCTCGAGCTGGGCGAGGCGGGCGGCGCCGAGCTGGTCGGCGGCCAGGTCGGCCACCACCAGGGGCTTGCCGGCACGCCGCTCCAGGACGCCCTCGCGCTCGAGCAGGTTGTAAGCCTTGCTGATGGTCATGGGGTTGACTCCCAGGGCGATGGCCTGCGCCCGGACCGAGGGCAGGGGATCGCCCGGCTGCAGGCGTCCGCCGGCGATGGCCAGCCGCGTCTGCTGCATGATCTGGCGGAAGATGGGCACCCCGCTGTGGGGGTCCACCACGAAGAGCATGGCCGGGCTCCTGCGGGTCGGATCGCTTGCCGGGACCGGGACACCATGGGGTGTCCGGGTGTATTAATCAACCCATACGGATGATCCGCGGCCGGGTTTCACCCGGAAGCGAGGGCCGTCGCCGATGGTTGCATCCCGGGCGGGCAGGCCGGGCGCGCCGGCTGCGCCGCCTGCCGGCAATGGCTAGCCCTCCGGCGTGGCCCAGCCCACGGTGCGGCCGGCGTTCTGCTCCTCGAGCCACCGCAGCAGCGGTTCGTAGTAGTCGAGCATGGCCGTGGCGCTCAGGGGCTCGCCGGTGGCCTCGTACAGCAGCCGCTCCCAGTCCCGCGTGGCGCCGGCGGCGAGGATGGAATCGAGGTAGATGCCGATCCCGGTGTTGCCGCGGTAACTGGCGTCGTGGACGTCCTGGCCGAGGATCTGGCGGCAGATGTACCGGTGGAGCTGGTGCATGATCACGTCGCCGACCACGCGGTCGTAGAACTCCGCGGGTTCCTCGGTGAGTGCCGCGAGGGTGGCCGGGTCGCAGTGGTCCTCGCCCCGGGGCGCGGGCGGGGCGATGCCCTGGAAGCGGGCGGCGTGCTCCCACCAGCGCTCGTTGAAGCGGTGGCGCGGCAGCCGGCCGGCGTAGAGATCGTGTTCCCAGTGGGTCACGGTGCCGGCCGCGAAGGGCAGGAAGACCACCGGCCCGGTGAGCGCCTGGCTCAGCAGCCAGCGGATCTGCTCGGGCGCCTCGGCGGCATCCAGCATGCCCACCTCCAGCAGGTAGGACTCCTGGGTGCTGGCCAGGGCGGCCAGGCCGCCGATGGCGCCGGGGAAGGCCCCGTTGGCGCCGCGTCGCAGCACCGGTGGCACCTCCGGCCGGGCGTAGCCCAGGAAGTAGTAGATCTCGCCCAGCTCGCGATGGACCGTGGTGAACCAGGCGAAATCGTTGCGCACGTTCATCAGTGCGCGCACGTCCTGGTCCAGGTCCAGGTGCCAGGCCTCGGCGCCGGTGTGCTTCTGCCGGTTGGCGTCCGGGGGCAGCTCGTAGAGGTCGCTGCGGCCCCAGAAGGTGAGCGGCAGGGCGGAGAAGCCCAGGCTCATGTAGAAGCGCTCGCCCTGCTCGATGATCCACTGGGGGGAGACGTCGCGCACCATGCCGTCGAGATCCACGCCGGCCACGATGCCGGGCCAGCGCCCGCCCCAGCGGTCGGGCAGCCAGTGGGCGGGGATCAGGTCCGGCGGGGCATCGGCGCCGTAGCGGGCGGCCAGCTCGTGGCGGACCCAGCAGTGCAGCTGCTCGTACAGCGGACGCATGCCCTCGACGAGGTCGTCCATGAGGATCATCAGCTCGCTGGCGGTCATGCCGTAGTCGGCGGCGGCCAGGTCGAAGTAGCTGGGATAGTCCATGCGCTCGGCCAGGGCGTTGCGCAGCTCGCGCAGCTGCTCGAGGCCGTCGCGCAGCTGCGGCCCCACCGCGGCGGCGGCCTCCCAGATGCGCCGCCGCTGATCGAGATCGCGGCTGTCCTGGAGCAGGCGGTCGATCTGGTTGGTCGTCAGCTGCTGCTGCTCGCCGCCGCCGAGGGCCAGCTGGTAGCGGTGGCCGTGCAGGCGGGCGAGCTGGGCGGATTCGGTCTGCAGGAGCTTGCGCACGGTGGCCGGGGCGGTGCCCGGATGATGGGCGGCGAGCTGCCAGGCCTGGTCCAGCTGCCGACGCTCGAGCAGGGAGAGGTCCTCCGCCCGGCGCAGCCGCTGGAGCTCGTCGATGGTCTGCCGGTTGCCCACGAAGTCCGCCAGGTTCTGGGCGGCGGTGATGGCGGCCTTGCTGTGCTCGGGCGAGATGTCCACCGCGGCCAGCCAGCGCGCCGTCTCCGCGGCCGTCCACAGCTCGCGGTAGGTCTCGTTGTAGCTCGCGAGGAACTCCGCCACCTCGCCGCGGGCGGGGGGCGGCAGCTCGGCGGCCACCCGGTGCGGGGGAGTGGATCGGCCGGCCTGGTCGCTGCGCGCGAGCAGGATGATGAGCGCCACTCCGACGACCAGGAGCACCGCTCCGGCGAGAGCCAGCCTGCGGACGTCCATCCCTCTCCTTTCGGGGCGAAAGGCCCGGCAGCCTCCTTGCCGCGGGCGCTACGGGCGAATCTTACGCATGGGCGGCAAGACCTGTAAAGGCGCGGGTTGGGTCCGTGCGTGGCGACGCGACCGGGTGACGGGTCGCCCGGACGCGAAGAGGCCGCCCCGCGGGGGACGACCTCTTCGCACGCGGCCGGGCGGCCGGGGTCCCGGGGGACCGGTGCGTCTGGACGCGGCTAGCTGCTCCCGATCACTTCACCAGGACCAGCTTGCTGGTGCTCGCGGTGCCGTCGGCCACCAGGCGGGCGAAGTAGACCCCGCTGCCCAGGCGCCGGCCCTGCTGGTCGGTGCCGTCCCAGGCGATGGCGTGCTCGCCTCCGGGCAGGCGTCCCTCCTGCAGCACGCGGACCAGGCGGCCGCGGGCGTCGTGGACGGTGAGGCTGGCCTCGCCACCGCGGGCGAGGGTGAAGCGCACCTCGGTGCGAGGGTTGAACGGGTTGGGCGCCGCGCCCTGCAGCCCGGTCACGGCCAGCGGCGTGTCCGGGGCGCTGGTGGTGGTGCCGCCGCGCAGGCCGCGGATCTCGATGTCGTCCAGGTTCCAGCCGCTGTACTGCCAGCTGCCGTCGGTGGTGCCCATGACCCAGCGGACGAAGACGGTGGGCTGACCGTCGGCGATGCCGGCGAGGTCGTACTCCACCTGCTGCCAGGAGCTATCGGTGATCTCGCCGCCGTTCTCCCAGATGGTGGTCCAGGTGGTGCCGTCGGTGCTGACGCGGATGTAGGCGTGGTCGTACGCCGGCTGCTCCACGTTGAGGAAGCGGCGGAAGCGCAGGGAGACCGCCTGCAGCTCCGAGCAGTCGATGGCACCGGTGGTCAGGCCGTGCTCGGGCAGGTTGTTGCCGTAGTCGCCAGCCAGGTCGTAGCCCAGGACGTTCAGGCCGGTGTAGGCGCCGGCGGGATCGGGGTTGCCGTACTGGCCGCCCTGGCCCTGGGGCTCGCCGAAGGCCCACTCGCCCTCGCGCTCCCAGCCCGGATCGCTGTCGAGGTTCCAGCTGTAGATGGTCTGGACCGAGCCCACCTGCAGGCTCACCGGGCGGACGGTGTCGCCCTCGCCCGTGGTGGCGTTGACGAAGCTGACCAGGCCGGCGTACAGGCCCACCGGCAGGGAGGCGGCGGCCTGGCCGATGCTCACCGTCACGGTGGTGGTCTCGCCGGGGGCGAGGCTGCCGCCGGCGGTGCTCACGTCGATCCAGGGCTGGTCCGCGTCCACCGTGAAGAAGAGTGCGGCCTCGCCACGGTTCTCCAGGGTGTAGTCCACGCTGGCGGGCGTGAACGGACCGCCGGGCTCGCCCTGGCTCTCGAGGCCGGCGAAGGGGCCCACGCCCAGGCCGGTGGCGTAGGGGTCGAAGGTGTCGATGGCGATGGGCGCGCCGCCGAGGGGATCGAGCCAGTCGCTCAGGCGCGAGCTGCTGCTGCCGCCGCCGTCCCAGCTCACCGAGATGCGGCCGTACCAGTCGGCGAGGTCGTTGCCGCAGGCGGCGTAACCGCCGTGGAGCTGGCCGACGATCTGCCTGGCCGCGTTGTAGATGGGCGAGCCGCTGCTGCCGGGCTCGGTGGTGCCATCGTCCCAGTCGGCCACGCGGATGTGGGTGCCGTCGCCGGGGGAGCCGGTGCCCAGGTAGCTGGTGGTGGTGGTGGGATCGTCCTCGAAGCTGATGGACTTCTCGTCGGTGCTCGGGTGGTGGATGGCCACCACCGACTGGGGATCCTCGTCGCTGCGGTTCCAGCCGGAGTAGGTGACGTTCCAGCTGGGATCCGGCAGCTCCTCGAGCTCCACCAGCGTGAAGTCGCTGGCGCCGTAGCTCGCGCGCAGGATGGCGCCGGTCTGGTTGTCGGCCAAAGAGCCGCCGCCCTGCTGGCCGCAGACCGGGCTCTGGAAGTTCCAGTAGACCACCATGGAGGCGTCGTTGCTGCTGCTGATGCCGCAGTGGTCGGCGGTCAGGAAGTAGGGCGTGCCGTCCTCGGCCGTGTTGTTGACCATGACCCCGGAGCAGGTCCAGGACCCGTTCAGGGTGTAGACGGCGTTGCTGTTGATCTCCGCCCGCCAGGGGTCGCCCTCGGGGCAGACGACGTCGTTGTTGCAGGCGCCGGACTTGTCGCCCAGGGACTCGCCGAAGTACCGGTAGCCCTTGCCCACCTGGGTGAGCACCAGCTCGTAGTCGTGGCGGCTCTCGCGCGGCAGGGTGAGCTCGACGACCATCTCGTCGCCGAGGATCACCGGTGTCCACAGCTGGGCGTGCGGCCGGTTGTCCCGCTCGGTGAACTCGCGGGCCAGGTCGGTGCCGCCGGCGGGGTGGACCACGAGGCGCCCGCCCTTGGGCAGGCGGAAGCGCTCGAAGCCGGCGTTGAGGGAGAGGGCGCCGGGGGCGGCGATGCGCAGGCGCCAGAGCTGGAAGCGGGGATCGGCCAGATCCTCCCAGGTGCCATGGGTCTCGGGCGTGACGTGCAGCTTCTCGGGGATGGCGAAGCGCTGCGGTTCACCCTGCAGGTCGCGGACCTGGTCCTCGGCGGCGGCCGCCGCGGCGTCCACGGCGGGCAGCGCGAGGCGCTCCACCGCGGCCAGGGGGCGCACCGGCTGCAGCGTGGCGGTGGGCTGGACGGCGGCGAGGGCGCCGGTGGCCAGCAGGAACGTTCCGGCGAGCAGGATCGTGATGGTCAGGCGTTTCATGGGACTCCTCGGGGACGGGCCGGAAAGAGCCGGGCAGAACTGCGGGCGAGACCGACTCCGGCGGGGGAGGGCTCAGGCGGTGACGATCTTATTATAGATGAAAATAGTCGTCAATGACACCAGGAAATCCCGCGCGACCCCGCGGGCTCCGCGCAGGCGCCGATCGCCGCGAGGGCGGGCCGGTCAGCGCCGCCGTCGCCAGAGGAGGTAGGCGGCCAGGAGCACGACGGCGCTGATGACCGTCAGCCAGGGGAAGCGGCGCTCGGGAGCGGCCGGGGCCGGTGGCGCCTGCTGCGGGGCGGCCGGCTCGCCGAAGACCGGGGCGGAGCTCACCTCGCCGGTGGCGCCGATGGTCACCATGACCTCCTGGTCCGCAGCCAGCGCCGGGCCGCGCCAGCGGGCGAACTGGGCGTTGCCCACCTCCTGATCCCGCTCCAGATCCATGCTGCCGATCCGCAGGGTCGCCGGCCAGGCCAGCAGGCTCCACTGCTCCACCGGCCGATCGAAGCGCACGGGGATGCGGACGCTGTCGGTGGCGGGCAGGAAGCCCCGGATGGTGATGCGGGCGGCGCCCGGCTTCAGGGGGGCGGCCACGCCCACCAGGCCGCCCGCCGCGGGGCGCAGCTCCGCCGGGCGGGGATCCGGCCCCTGCTCGACCTCCACCTCGCGACGGGTCAGCTGCGCGGGCAGGGTCAGCCGCAGCGGCAGGGCCGAGGCGGCCACCGTGTGGCGCGGTGGCGAGCTGCTCTGCAGGTGGCAGATGTACTCCAGCGCGAATCCCCCCGCCTGCTGCCGGACCACGAGATTCATGCCCGACAGCCGCAGGCCCTCGCGGGAATCGGTGACCGGGAAGGCGCGCACCACCGCCGGCTGCCCCCCGAGGAACACCTCGCCCCGCTGGCGCTGGTGGTAGTCCACCCCATCCACCCACGCGCTCACCAGGTAGGGGCGGAAGCCGAAGAGCTCCAGATCGCGGAAAACGACCTCGCCGTCCACGTCCGTGGCCTCGGCGACGGTGGTGGTCACCGCCCCCTCCTCGCGCACGAGCACGCGCTCGGCCACGGCCGGCCGGCCCTCGGGGCCCAGGATCACCTGCACCACGACGTCCGCGGTCTGCCGCTCGAGGACCACGTCCTGGGCCCGGCACGCCGGGGCGACCGCCAGGACCAGCGCCAGCAGCGCCAGCGACGAAGACGCGGGATGCGCCCGGCGCGGGCGTCGCCGCGGCCGCCGACCGAGGTGGGGCGCGGCGGACGGGTCGCCGGAGGTGGCGAGGATGGCGGCGGAACGGAGGCGCATGACGGGGCTCCTGCGAACGGTGGCGGTTGTCGAAGGGGCTCTCCCGGCGGTAACCTGGGTGCGGAAACTCGGTCCCCAACCCGGAGTATCGACGCCATGCGTGGTCGTGTCCACCTCGGCCTGACGGTGCTGCTGCTCGCCGGCGCCGCGATGGCCCAGTACCCGCCGCCCGGACTGGAGAGCTGGGGCCGGCAGACCTACGAGCTGGAGCCGGGCGAGGCGGTGCAGTTCCCCGTGACCTTCCGCGAGATCCCGGTCCGCCGCTGGCTGCTGCTGGTCGAGGGCGACGGCCGGCCCGCGCACCTCAACGTGCGGCGAGACCGCGGCGGCGAGCTGCTCTACGACCAGCGTGGCGAGTCGCGTCACCAGCTGGAGGTGCCCTGGGGCACGGGCGAGAGCCTCTCCGCGGTGCTCACCGCCGGCCGCCAGGGCGGCACGTACACCGTCTCGATCTGGGGCCCACCACCGGACGGCTACCGCCGCGCCTATTCCTACCAGGTCAACCGCGCGCTGGAGGCCCTCGCCGCCGAGGACGCGGATCGCGCGCGGGAGCATCTGCTGACCGCGCTGCGGGAGACCCCGGAGGATCCGGTGGCCGGCACGCTGCTGCGGGCCG
>JAASSM010000052.1 GCA_021767885.1 bacterium
AGCTGCACCAGCTGGGCAGCCATGACACGCCCCGCGTGCGCACGGCGCTGGACGACCACCGCCCCCGGCTCGCCCTGGCGGTCTTCCTGCAGCTGGTCTGGCCCGGGACGCCCTGCGTGTATTACGGGGACGAGATCGGTCTGGCCGGCGGGCGAGATCCGGACAATCGCGGGGGCATGGTCTGGGATCCCGACGCCTGGGACCAGGACCTGTTCGCCTGGCACCGGCGCCTGATCCACGCGCGCCGCGAGGACCCCGTCCTTGCGTCCGGGGGCGTCAGCATCCTTCATGCCCGGGGCGACCTGCTCGCCTTCGCCCGCATCCTCGGTGACGACGCCCGCCTGGCCGTGCTCAATCGCGGCGACCGGGCCCGGCGCCTCACCCTCGACGTCCGCCAGCTCGGCTGGACCGCGGGCGAGCTGGTCGACCGGCTCGCGTGCGGCGGGGCGGCGATCACGGGCGGCCGCGTGACCCTGCGCGTGCCCGCCCACGGTGTCCGCCTGCTCCACCACGAGGGACCGCGATGACCCAGATCCCCAACTTCGGCGAGCTCATGGGCGTGCTGGCCGCCCTGATCTTCGCCTGGACCTCGGTGTTCTTCACCAGCGCCGGCGAGCGCCTGGGCATCACCACGCTCAACTTCCTGCGCCTGCTCGGCGGCATGCTGCTGCTCGGGGTCACCAACCTGCTGGTCTTCGGCCAGCTCTGGCCCGAGGCCCCGCTGCCGAGCATCCTCTGGATCGGCGCCAGCGGCATCGTGGGCCTGGCCATTGGCGACTCCGCGCTCTTCCGCGCCTTCACCCTCATCGGGCCCCGCCGCGGCATGCTGGCCATGGCCACCGCCCCGGTCTTCACCGTGGTGGCGGCCTGGTTCCTGGTGGACGAGTCCCTGGGCCTGCAGGCGCTCGTGGGCATCGCCGTGGTCATGGGGGGCGTCATGCTCGCGGTCCTGGGCAAGGATCCCGGCGGTGGCCGGTTCGCCCATCCGGACCGGGCGCTGCTGGTGCGTGGCTACACCCTGGGCATGATCGCCGCCGCGGGTCAGGGGCTGGGTTCGGCCTTCGTGAAGATGGGCATGGCCGGCGGGGCGGTGGAGGTGGACCCGCTGGCCGCCACCTTCGTGCGCATGGTCTTCGCGTGGGGCGCGTACTGGCTCCTCGCGCTGCCGCAGCACGGCGTGCGCAAGCTCATCCGGCCGCTGCGCGACCGTCGCGGGACGGCCGCCCTGGTGGCGGCCACGGTCCTGGGCCCCTACCTCTCGGTGTACATCTCCATCCTCGCCGTGCGCCATGCCGAGGCGGGCGTGGCCCAGGTGCTCCTGGGGTCGGTGCCGGTCTTCGTGCTCCTGCCCGCGTGGTTCGTCTACCGGGACCGCCCGGCGCCCCTGGCGGTGATCGGCGCCGCGGTGGCGGTGGCCGGTGGCGCCATCCTCTTCCTGCGATGAGGGGTCAGCAGCACCAGGGGATCACCCTCGTGGGCCTGGACTGCGCGGTGGATCCGCGGCGTCGCGGCGTGGCCCGCGCCCGCCTGCGGGACGACCACGCCGCCGTGGATCTCCTGGCGCGGGGCGACCGTTGCGATCTCGCCGCGCTGGTGCGCGCGGCCATGGATCAGGGCCCCGTACTCCTGGCGCTGGACGCGCCGCTGGGCTGGCCGGCGGCCCTGGGCGAGACCCTCGCCCACCACCGGGCCGGCGCACCCCTCGCCCCGGCCGCCGAGGCGCTCTTCCGCCGCCGGACCGATCGCCAGGTGGCCGCGCGGCTCGGCAAGACCCCGCTGGACGTGGGGGCCGACCGCATCGCCCGCACCGCCCGCGCCGCCCTCGCGGAACTCGATCAGCTCCGTGCGAACCTCGGTCGACGCAGGCCCATCCCGCTGCTCTGGCGACCGGACCGGCCGCCGCGGCTGAGCGCCATCGAGGTCTATCCGGCGGGGCTGCTGGTGGCCGCCGGCTGCCCGGTCCGCAGCGGCTACAAGCCCGCCGCCGCGCGACCGCTGCGGGCCCGGATCCTCGCGCATCTGGCCGGGGAGTTGACGTTCGCGCCCGGCATCGCCGGGGCGGCCCTCGCGGACGCCGACCTGCTGGACGCCGCGCTCTGCGTCCGGGCCGCGGCCGACATGCTGCAGGGCCGTGCCCGCGCCCCGCGCCGGGGCGAGGAGGCGACCCTGGCTGCCAGGGAAGGCTGGATCTGGGTGCGCCGGGCCTAGCGGCCGCCCAGGATGGCCGCGCCGTCGGTGCCGTCCGATCCGGAGTCCCCGCCCAGCTCGGGCACGGGGGCGGCGGCGGTGTCGGCCAGGTGGACGGTCTGCGTCGGGAACGCGATCTCCAGGCCCAGCTCCTCGAGGATGTCCATGATCGTCAGCTGCACGTCCTGCCGCACCTGCAGGTGCGCCACCCAGTCGGTGGTCACGGTGAAGCAGTACACGAAGAGATCCAGGCTGCTCGGGCCGAAGGCCGTGAACTTCACCATCAGGAATTCCTGGTGGATGTCCGGGTTGGCGCGCAGCGCGTCCTCGATGCGCCGCACCGCCTCGCGCACCTGGTCCGGCGTGCTGCCGTAGGTGATCCCCACGGTCATCTTGATGCGACGCTTGGGCATGAGCGAGTGGTTCTCCACCGTGGCATTGGCCAGCACGGAGTTCGGGATGGAGATGAGCGTCTTGGCGAAGGTCCGGATGCGCGTCGAGCGCAGGCCGATCTCCTCCACCACGCCGTCGGCGCCGCTGAGGGTGATCCAGTCGCCGGGCTTGAACGGACGGTCGATGAGGATGGTGACGCCGCCGAAGAGGTTGGCCAGGGTGTCCTTGGCGGCCAGGGCCACGGCCAGGCCGCCCACGCCGAGGGCGCCCAGCAGACCGCTCACCGAGTAGCCCAGGTTCTGCACCACCACCACGAAGACCACCACGCCCACGAAGACCTTGAGCGCCTTGCGCAGCGTGGGTACCAGGGTGTTGTCGATGGGGGTGGTGGTGCGCTCGCTGCGCTCGACGGCCAGGATGGCCGCCGCGTCGATGAACTTGAACACCGTCCAGGTCACCACCAGGGTGATGGCCACCACGAACACCTTGTCGGCGATCTCCAGCAGTACCGGGTTGTCCACGGCCAGGACGCGCAGCGCGGCGTAGATGCCCACCAGCGGCAAGGTCCAGCCCAGCGGCGTGATCAGCGCATCGGCCATGACGTCGTCCGAGGCGGTCTCCGTGCGCCGCGACAGGGCGACCAGGTGACGACCGACCCAGCCCGAGGCGATGGCGCGCAACAGGAAGGCGGCCACGACCGCGCCGAAGGCGCCGAGGAGCTGGCCCCAGGTGAAGGGGCCCACGGTGGTGTCGAGGAAGGCGCTGAGTTCGGTCACGGCGATGCTCCGGGTTGGGCCCCGTCGCCGGTGCAGGCGGCGACCAGGCGCTGGAAGTTGATCTCGAGGGCCGCCGCGGTGGGGGCGTCGGCCGCGGCGGTCTGGTCCAGGTGGGCGAGGAAGGCGTCCGCGTTGGCCAGGACGCGCGCCAGGCCCAGGGGCAGCAGGTCGGGGTCGTAGGCGAAGCTGAAGGTGCCGCCGGGGCCCACCAGCAGGCTGGCGCGCAGCAGGTGGCGGCGGGCGCGCGGGAAGAGACCCGCAGCCACGTCGGTGAGCGTCTGGTAGAGCAGGGCCTGGGGCACCGGGCCCCAGGGGATCAGCCGGCCGCCGCCGTCGAGGGCCACGAAGGCCGTCTCGGGCACGAACAGCAGGCCGCTGGTCCAGTGCACCGGCACGTCCCTGCCGAGCAGCACGCGGACCCCGTTGACCCCGTCCAGGCTGTGATAGAGGAGCGAGCCGGTGACCCGGTCCTCGCCCAGGGCGGCGGCCATCCGGGCGGTCTGGGGCGTCAGGGGCGGCTGCAGCAGCACCAGCCCGGAGTCCGGCAGCGGGAGCTGGCGGAGCTGCTGGCAGGCCGCCCAGCTCGCCGCCGTCCGCCGCACGAGCGGGTCGGCCGGCAGACCCTCCTCGCCCCGCAGGTCCAGGCGCCCCCGCATGCCCACCAGCGCCCACGCGCACGCCAGCACCGCCAGGATGGCCAGGACCGGCCCCCGGGGGCGCCACCGGCGCGGAACCAGGCCGGCCAGGGCCAGGGCGCCGAAGGGTTCCACCGGGTAGGCCAGGTCGGGCGCCACGTGGCGGGCCAGGCCCAGCAGCGGCAGCAGCATCACGCCGGCGCCCAGCAGCGCGAAGGCGGGGTCTCGCCGTCCGCCCCGCCACTGCCACGCGGCCCAGACGATCCAGGCCAGCCAGAGCCCGCCACCCAGCAGTCGCTGCCATCCGGCGGGCTGCGGCGGGAACTCCGGTCCGGGCAGCAGCAGCCACCAGCCATAGGTCACCAGGTTGCGGGCGGCCAGGCCCGGGTCGCCCAGGGCGTAGGGACCGTGCTGGTCGGTGGCGAAGTGGCCGAGGGCCAGGGCCACGGACGCCGCGGACGCCGCGAGGGGGATCAGCAGCCAGGGCAGGCGCGTGCGCACCGCCGGCGGGTCCGCCTGCGGGCCGCGCCAGCTCAGCCAGGCCATGAGCAGCGGCAGGCCGGCCACCGTCTCCTTGGCCGCCACGGCCGCCACCGCGAGGATCACCGCGGCGAGCGTGGCGCCGCGTCCGCCGGCGAGCCAGCGCTCGAGGGCCCAGACGCCGGCGGCGACCGCCATGAGGTCCTGGATCCCGGCGGCCCAGTAGAGGGGGGAGAACGCCAGCGGCGTGGCCGCCATGATCAGGCCGGCCAGCCACTGCTGGGCGGGCCCCAGCCGGCAGCGCGCGGCCAGCCGGACCACCCCGGCGGCAGCCAGCGCGTGCAGGAGGATGCGCGTGGCGGCGTAGGGATCGGGGGCCAGGCCGGCCAGGGGGACCATGGCCTGCCAGTAGAGATCCTGGGCCAGCCAGCGCACCGGGACCTCCGGGCCCGGCACCAGGCCGCGGACGCGGCCGAGCAGGCCCCAGTCGTCCTGGTTCCACCAGGCGCCCAGGGCAGGCAGGCGGCCGATGACCGCCACCAGGGCCACCACCGCGGCGGCGGCGCCGGGGAAAGTCCCTGGGGCGCGCGGCGCGCGTCTGTTATCATTCGGAGTCGTCGTCACGGGATGTTCGCCTCGTCGCGAGCGTCGGATCCCCGGTCCGGTCGGCCGGCCCGCCCGCATGCCGTCGGGCGCCGACCATGGTAAGGTATGCCCCCGGCGATGCAAGCCTCCGCTGCACGCCCGCACCGACAACCGGCGCCGCCCGGCGCCTCGAGGTGACCATCGATGCTCCCGTTCCACCCGCCCCGCCCCGTGCTCCTCGGTTCCGCCCTCGCCCTGCTCGCCCTGCTCCTGGCCTGTGCCGGGGAGCCCGCGCCCGGGCCGGTGGCCATGGATGCCGCCGAGACCGAGGCCTGGGAGATCGCCCTGGTGGAATGGCGCATCGAGAAGAACGAGGTCTTCATGGATCCGGTGCGCAGCCCGCTGCCCGCGGACCTGCAGGAGGGCTTCGAGGGTCTGGATTACTACTTCCCCGAGGCCTCCTGGCGCTACCGCCTGCCCCTGCAGCCGGCGGCGGCTGCCGACACCCTGGACCTGGAGCTGCGCAAGGGCGGGGCGGTGCCCTACGTGGTGCGCGGCATCGTCCGCTTCCGGCATGGCGAGCGGGACCACGAGCTCGCGGTCCTGGGGCCGGCCCAGGGGCCGCAGGACCAGCTCTGGCTGCCCTTCCTCGACGCCACCAACGGCGAGACCACCTATCCCGGCGGCCGCTACCTCGACCTCGAGCTGGCCGCGGACGGGACCGTGGAGGTGGACTTCAACAAGGCCTACAGCCCGTACTGCGCCTACGACGCCGAGCGCTGGAACTGCACCCTGCCGCCGGCCCGCAACACGCTGCCGGTGCGGGTGGAGGCCGGAGAGAAGCTGCTCGCCGCGGCCGGGGCGCACTGACGCCATGGAGGTGGTGCAGGCCGTCGGGGGCTGGTTCGGCTACACCCTCTGGGCCCTCCTGCTGCTGGTCGCCTCCCTGCTGGTCTACCTGGGTCTGGGCGGCAACTTCGTGCTGCTGGGCCTGGCGCTGCTCCACGCCCTGATCACCGGCTTCGACCCCATCTCCTGGACCCTGCTGGGCATCCTGGCCGGCCTGGCCGTGCTGGGCGAGCTCGTCGAGTTCGTCCTGGGGAACTTCTACGTCCTGCGCAAGGGGGCCAGCGGGCTGGGCACCTTCGGGGGCTTCGCCGGCGGCCTGCTCGGCGCCGTGCTGGGCAACGGCGTGGTGCCGGTGGTGGGGGCGGTGCTGGGGTCGTTCGTGGGCGCGTTCGGCGGCTGCGTCCTGGGGGAATGGTGGCGCCAGCGCCGGCTGGAGCCCAGCGTG
This sequence comes from bacterium, assembly GCA_021767885.1. The sequence continues at coordinate 6,351 of JAASSM010000052.1, forward strand.
CGCATCGGCACCCACGCTTTCATCGGCCGCCTCGTCGCCATCCTCACCAAGCACGCGCTGGGCCTGGTCATGGTCCTGCTGATCCTCCGGGCCACCTTCCCCACGCCCTGATCCGTGCCGGGAACCGGACGCCTGGATGGATCACCTCGTTCTTGTCCAGGAAAAATCCATAAAAAGTCAGTTTCTACCTTGACGCCGCATGGACATCGATTATGTTGGCCGGCGTGGGCGGCGAGGGTCGCCCCGAGAGAGGGACAGGCGAGACGTTCCCCGGCGCCGCGCCGGCGCCGCTGGACATAGAGACCCCAGGGAAGGACGGAGAATCATGACGACCAACCGGATCGGAATCCTCACCGCTGCGACCATCTCGCTGGGCCTCGGCCTGGCTGCGGGCCCGGCCCTGGCTGGCGGATGCGGTGCCGGGGCGGCCGAGGCCCGGCAGGCGACGGCCTCTCAGGCCATGCCCGGCATCTACGATCTGGCCGGCGAGGCCGGCTTCACGACGCTGACGGCGGCCATCGAGGCGGCCGGCCTCCAGGAGACCCTCAACCAGGAGGGCCCGTTCACCGTCTTCGCGCCCACCGACGAGGCCTTCGCCAGCCTGCCCGAGGGCACCCTCGAGGCGCTGCTGGCGGACAAGGAGAAGCTGACCCGGGTGCTGCTGTATCACGTGGCCAGTGGCGAGGTCTACGCCGAGGACGTGGTGGATCTGCGTGCGGCCCGGACCCTGAACGGCGAGAAGGTCGCCATCGGCATCGACCCGGCCGTGACCGTCAACGACGCGCAGGTGGTCAAGACCGACGTCAAGGCCCAGAACGGCGTGATCCACGTGATCGACGCGGTCCTGATCCCCAGCAACCTGTAGGCAGGAAGTCCGGGCGGGAAGGTGGCGCCGCCCGGAGAGGGTGAGGAGTGTCGGATCAATTCGGCCGACCTCCTTGCCCCGATTCGAGGGCGGGACGTGATCGAGAGGGGTCCGTCCCGCCCTTCGCGTGTCCTGGACCGGAGCCGGGACCGCCGCCGTCCGCCGCAGTGCACGAGCCGGCCGCGCCGGCCCGACCGGAGGCAACCGAGATGACCACCCCCCGCGACCTGACCGCCCTGCTCGCCCTGGTCGCCCTGGCCAGCCTCGGCCTCGCCGGGTGCGGCGAGGACGACGCCCCCACCGGCCCGGCCCCCGATCCGCGGCCGACGCTCCGCGTGATCCACGCCGCTCCCGAGGTCTCCCTCGTGGACATCTACCTCGACAAGGGCGACCGCCCGGTGGTGACGGCCCTGGACCACGGCGCGGTGAGCGACGTCCTGTCCCTGGCCCCCGGCACCTACTCCCTGGAGATCCGCGGCCACGGGGCCGATCCCGCCAGCCCGCCGGTCCACACCCAGGACGGCCTCGTCCTCGCCCCTGGCGCGGCGACCACGGCGGTGGCCGCCGGTCTGCTGCAGAGCGCCGATCCGCTCGCCCGCTTCCGGGTGCTGGTCTTCGAGGAGGACTTCGCCGACCCCGGCCCGGGCCAGGCCGCGGTCCGGCTGGTCCATGCCGCACCCGACGCGCCGGCCGTGGCGCTGGACGTGGGCGACGACGGCAGCGCGGAGGTCCCGCAGCTCGCACGATTCGCCGCGACCGGGCCGGGCGGGGTGCCGTTGCCCGCGGGCGAGCCGCTGCCCATCGGCGTCCTGGCCGGCCAGCCGCCGGCGCGCGTGGCGGTCTTCACCATGCCTCCGCTGCCACCGGGTGACGGCCTCTTCGTGATCGCCACCGGCCTGCTCGCCGGCGAACCCCAGGGCGA
>JAASSM010000053.1 GCA_021767885.1 bacterium
CGGCCCCAGCTCCGCCAGCAGGTCCAGCGCCGCGGGAAAAGCCGCGGCGGCCGCCACGTTGGGCGTACCCGCCTCGAACCGGTGCGGGATCTCCGCCCAGGTGCTGTGGTCCAGGTGCACCCACTCGATCATCTCGCCGCCGCCCTCGTAGGGTTCCAGCTCGGCCAGGCGGTCGGGCGTGGCCACCAGGAAGCCCAGGCCCATGGGACCGTAGGCCTTGTGGGCGGAGAAGACCGTGAAGTCCGCGCCCAGGGCCTGGACGTCCAGCGGCAGGTGACCCGCGGTCTGGGCCGCATCCACCACCATGCGCGCGCCCACCGCGTGGGCCCGCGCGGCGATCTCGGCGATGGGATTGACCGTGCCCAGGACGTTGCTGACGTGGACCAGGCTCACCACGCGGGTGCGCTCGTCCAGCAACCCGTCGAGTCCGGCGAGGTCCAGGGTCCCCTGGTCCGTGACCGGCAGGAACCGCAGTTCCAGATCCCGCTCGCGCGCCACCATCTGCCAGGGCACCAGGTTGGCGTGGTGCTCCATCTCCGAGAGCAGGATGCGGTCGCCCGGCTCCAGGCGGTGGGCCAGGCCGCGGGCGACCTGGTTCAGCGCGCTGGTGGTGCCGCGGGTGATCACCACGCCGCGGGGATCGGGCGCATTGACCCAGCCGGCCACCCGCGTGCGGCAGTGCTCGTACGCCTCGGTGGCCTCGGCGGCCACCGTGTTCAGGCCGCGGTGCACGTTGCTGTTGCTGTGCCGGTAATACTCCTCGAGCGCGGTCAGCACGCCCAGCGGCTTCTGGCTCGTGGCCGCGGTGTCGAGGTAGCGCAGGGGCTGGTCGCCGACCCGGCGCGCGAGCAGCGGGAACCGGTCGCGCGCCAGGCCGGTGGCCAGGGCATGGTCGGGATCCACCGGCCGATCACCGGTGAGGGGTGCGGGATCCGGGGCGTTCATGGCCTCAGGCCTCCAGGTCGACCTCGATCCAGCCGTCCTCGCTGAGCCGGGTCGCGAAGGTGTCGATGCCCACCGGCGCCGGCGCCTTCAGGACGTCGCCGCTGGTCACGTCGAAGCGGGCGCCGTGGCGCGGGCAGGTGATCACCGCGCCGTCGAGGGCCTGGTCCCCGAGCGGCGCGTCGTCGTGGCTGCACACGTCCTCCACCACGTACACATGGTCGGCGTCGGTGCGGCAGACCAGCAAGTCGTCCAGTCCGGCGGTGACGGAGCGGGCCGTGCCCACGGGCACCTCGGCCAGGGGCAGCAGACGGGTCCAGCTCACGTCACACCTCCGGCTGCAGACGCGCGATCCGGGCCTCCACCAGCGCCTCGAGCTCCTCGCGCAGCCCCTCGGGGATCAGCTTGAAGGTGGGCTCGATGAACCCGCGCACGATCACGCGCACGGCCTCGATGGCGCTCAGCCCGCGGCTCTGCAGGTAGAAGATCTGCTCGCGATCCAGCGGCGTGGCGGTGGCGCCGTGGCTGCAGGAGACGTCGTCGGTGAGGATCTCCAGCTCGGGGATGGTATCGACCCGCGCGCGCTCGGAGAGCAGCAGGTTGCGGTTCTCCTGGTAGGCCTCGCTCACCGGCGCCTTCTCGTCGATGCGGATCAGGCCGGTGTACGCCGAGCGCGCCCGGTCGGTGACCGCGGCCTTGAAGTCGATGTTGCTCCAGGCGTGCCCGCTGGTGTGCCGGTGCACGGTGTGGTGGTCCATGTGCTGCCGCTTCTCGGCCAGGGCCACGCCCACCAGCTCGCTGCGGGCGCCGGGCCCGGCCACGATGCCGCCGAGGTCGACCTTGGTCATCGCACCGCCCAGGCCCGCGGTGGCCGAGAGATAGCGTGCATCCCGTGCGACCACCGTCCGCTGGGTCAGGTGGCCCACCACGCCGTCCTCCCAGTGCTGCACCAGGACGTGCCGGACGTCCGCATTGGCACCCACCAGGACCTCGGTCACGCCCACCACCACGCTGTCCGCGTCCCCGCCACGGTGTTCCTCCACCACGGTGACCTGGGCGCCCTGCTCCACCTGGACCAGGATGCGGGGCAGCACCTCGCCGCCGGCGATCGCCGGCACCACCACGCGCAGCGGCTGCTCGAGGACGAGGTCCCGCGGCACGCGGACGAGCACACCGGTGTCGAAGGCCGCGGCGTTGAGGGCCTCGAACCACCCGTGATCGACGGGCACCGCCTGACCGATGAGATCGAGCGCGGAGGCCTCCGCCAGCAGCGGCGTCACCGAGATGCCGGCGGCCGCCGCCGCCGCGTTGGCCTGCGGCGCCTGGCCGGGCTGCAGGAGCACGGCGGGGGTCTCCGGCAAGGTCCCGGCGGCCGGGGCCGCGCTGGGCGGTTCGCCGGCCAGCAGCCGGCGCGGCAGCAGCCGGTCCGGATCGGTGTAGCGCCAGAGGTGCCGTACCCGGTCGGGGTACGCCACCTCGGCGAGGGTCGCGGCGGCGCGCAGCCGCCACTGCGCGGCCGCCTCCGGCTCGCCGAGCGCGCGGCTCCGCGCGGTCACGGCGGCGGCGTCCAGTCGGGGCCTGCCGGGCGCGGTCTCGGCGACCGCGGCGGCGCTGGTGTTCTGCAGATCAGCCAACGGAGCCCTCCATTTCCAGCTCGATGAGGCGGTTCATCTCCACGGCGTACTCCATGGGCAGCTCGCGGACGAACGGCTCGATGAAGCCATTGACGATCATCAGCCGCGCCTGGTCCTCGTCCAGGCCCCGGCTCTGCAGGTAGAAGAGCTGCTCGTCGGCGAGCTTGCTGACGCGGGCCTCGTGCTCGATGCGCACGTCGTCCTCGCCGATCTCCATCGTCGGGAAGGTGTCCGTGCGGGACTCCTCGCCGATCAGGAGCGCGTCGCACTCCACGTTGGTGCGGCAGTCGTGGCAGCCCTTGTGGACCTTGATCATCCCGCGGTAGCTGCTGCGGCCGGTGTCCTTGCTGATGGACTTGCTGATGATCCGGCTCGAGGTGTTGGGCGCGGCGTGGATCATCTTGGCACCGGCGTCCTGGTGCTGGCCGCTGCCCGCGTAGGCGATGGACAGCACCTCGCCGTGGGCACGCTCGCCCAGCAGGTGCACCGCCGGGTACTTCATGGTCAGCTTGGAGCCGATGTTGCCGTCGACCCACTCCACCACGGCGTCGCGGTGCGCGTGGGCGCGCTTGGTCACCAGGTTGTAGATGTTGTTGGACCAGTTCTGGATGGTGGTGTAGCGCAGCTTGGCGCCCGGCAGGGCCACCAGCTCCACCACCGCCGAGTGCAGGCTGTTGGTGCTGTAGACCGGCGCCGTGCAGCCCTCGATGTAGTGCACGCTGGCGCCCTCGTCGGCGATGATCAGCGTGCGCTCGAACTGCCCCATGTTCTCGGTGTTGATGCGGAAGTAGGCCTGGAGCGGGATCTCCACCCTGGTGTTCTTCGGCACGTAGATGAAGGACCCGCCCGACCAGACGGCGCTGTTCAGGGCGGAGAACTTGTTGTCCTCCGGCGGGATCACCGTGGCCCAGTACTTCTTGACGATGTCCTCGTACTTCGCCAGGCCGGTGTCCATGTCCGTGAAGATCACGCCCTGCTTCTCCAGGTCCTCCTGGATGGAGTGGTAGACCACCTCGGACTCGTACTGGGCGGTGACGCCGGCGAGGAACTTCTGCTCCGCCTCGGGGATGCCCAGCCGGTCGAAGGTGCGCTTGATGTTCTCGGGCACGTCGTCCCAGTCGGTGGCCTGCTTGTCCGTGGGCCGCACGTAGTAGTGGATGTCGTCGAAATCGATCTCACCCAGCAGCTTCGTGTTGCCCCACCGCGGCATGGGCTTGGCCAGGAACGTGTCCAGGGCCCGGTGCCGGAACTCCCGCATCCACTCCGGCTCGTTCTTGAACCGGGAGATGGCCTCCACGGTCTCGTGATCGAGGCCCTTGGGATGCTTGTGCAGGTAGTCCTCCGGATCGGAGAAGCCGTACTTCTGTGCGTAGTCCAGGTTCAGATCGGCGATGCGCTCGGCGGACATGATCAACCTCCCGCACTGGCGGTGGTGGTCTCGGCGATCCAGTCGTAGCCGCGCTCCTCGAGCTGATGCGCCAGCTCCGGGCCGCCCGTCCGGGCGATGCGGCCGTTCATGAAGACGTGGACGATGTCCGGCTTGACGTAGTCCAGGATGCGCTGGTAGTGCGTGACCAGGAGCACGCCGGTCTCGGGGCCGGCGGCGCGGTTGACGCCCTCGGAGACGATCTTCAGCGCGTCGATGTCCAGGCCGCTGTCGGTCTCGTCCAGCAGGGCGACGGCGGGCTCCAGCAGCAGCATCTGCATGATCTCCAGGCGCTTCTTCTCGCCACCGGAGAACCCGTCGTTCAGGTAACGGCCGGCGAAGTCCTTGGGCACGCCCAGGGCGTCGAACGCCGCCTGCATCTTCTGCCGGAACTCCTTGACCGGCACGTCGCGGCCCAGCCGCGCGGTGAGCGCGGCCCGCAGGAAGCTGGCCACGGTCACGCCCGGCACGGCCACCGGGTACTGGAAGCCCAGGAACAGGCCCAGGCGCGCGCGCTCGTCGGCCTCCAGCTCGGAGACGTCGGTGCCGGCCACCCGGATCTCGCCCTCCACCTCGTAGGCCGGATGCCCCATGAGGGCGGCCGCCAGGGTGGACTTGCCCGAGCCGTTGGGGCCCATCAGGGCGTGCTTCTCCCCGGCGCGGATGTCGAGATCGACGCCCTTGACGATCTCCTTGCCCTCCACCGACACGCGGACGCCGCGGCAGGACAGCAGGGGTGCGTTCTTGTCGCTCATGAGATTTCAGGCTCCTTCGGACAGGGCGCGATCGGCCCCGGTGTCGTCTTGGTTCGCGGCCGTGGCCTCCTGCTCCAGGGGCCAGAGCTGCTGCAACTGCCCGCCGACGCTCTGCTCCACCTCGAGCAGGTCGGCGATGGTGGTCTTCTCGAGCAGGCCGGCGACCTGCTGGGCCAGGTATCTCCAGACGGCGCGCAGGCCGCAATCCCCGGTGCGCGGGCAATCGCCGCCCCCGGTCTCGGGATCCAGCACGCAGGGATGGTCGGGCGCGGGGTCGCTGCCCAGGGCGCGCAGGACCTGGCCGGTGGTGATCCGCGCCGGGTCGCCGCCGAGGACGTAGCCGCCGTGGCGGCCCCGGATGGCCTCCACCACCCCGCCGCGCCGCAGCTGGCCCAGGAGCTTGGCCACCGTGGGCTCGGGCAACGCCTCGCGCTCGGCCAGCTGGCCCAGCGTCATCTGCTCGCCCGACGCGGCCAGCTGCATGACGAGCCGGACCGCCTGGTCTTCCGCCTTGGTGATTCTCAGCATGTTCGCCTGCCTTTGCCTCGAGCATCCGGGCCGGGAGACGGTGCGCACCCCGCCGCGGCGCGGGACCGGCAGATGGTGCCGGCCGCGGCTCCTCCCGACCTCTTATCGGACCGTTCTTGTCCCAAAACTAAAAACAATACCGAAGATGTCAATATAAAAAACGCCGGTCCGGCGGGGCGGGGACCGCCCGTTTTGACAGGCGCTTGCAGGATGTTATCTTTGGCCGCCGCCGAGCCCGCCAAGAACGGCGGAAACGATCTTCTTTTTTCAGTCTCGCCTCCCGGGAGCCCGACCCATGGCCGCCGAACTCAACGCCACGGTCACCATGCGCTACGAGATCAACCACGGTCTGCTGGTCCTGCAGGTCACGCCGGACGAGGAGATGCAGCCCTTCGTGGCGGGCCAGTACACCGTCCTCGGCCTGCCCGGATCCGCCCCGCGGCACCACGCCGCCGACCCCGAGGAGCCGCCCACGCCGCCGGAGAAGCTCATCAGGCGGGCGTACTCCATCGCCTCCTCCAGCCTGCAGGGGCGATACTTCGAGTTCTTCGTGGCCATGGTCCGGTCGGGCGCACTGACGCCCCGCCTCTTCGCCCTGCAGCAGGGCGACCGGATCTTCCTCGGCCGCAAGGTGGTGGGCATGTTCACCCTGGACGACGTCCCCGCGGGCAAGGACATCGTCTTCGTGGGGACGGGCACCGGGCTGGCCCCCTACGTGAGCATGCTGCGTTCCCGCTACGCCTTCGACGCCGGGCACCGCACCGTGGTGGTCCACGGCGCCCGTGTCACCTACGACCTCGGCTACCGCAGCGAGATGGAGGGCCTGGCCGCCCGCTACGAGAATTTCACCTACCTGCCCATCATCGACCATCCCGAGCGCGATCCGGGGTGGACCGGCCCGGTGGGCTACGTGAACCAGTTCTTCACCGAGGGGACGGTGGCCACGCACCTGGGCCACGAGCTGGATCCGGCCAGCACCGTGGTCTTCCTCTGCGGCAACCCGATGATGATCGAGGGGATGCTGGGCTACCTCGGCGACCTCGGCTTCCGCAAGCACAGCCGCAAGGAACCCGGCGACATCTTCGTCGAGGAGTTCTGGAAGCAGGACTGATCCACCGCCATGCCCCGTGCCGGGGTCGGGCCGCCGGCCCCGGCTGAAGGGGCGCTCTCACCCGCGCAACCCAAAAAAAACACGCGAACCGGTGTCCGATGGGTTATCCTTCCGCCGAAGGCGTCCGTGCTGGACGGACGCCCGAATCCATTGGCCCATCAGGAGATCAGGACCGGATCATGCACGACGAGCCCATCAACCGCGATTTCGAGGAAGAGAACGACCCCCAGCAGAGCGAGGAGTTCGCCCGCCTCCTCGAGCAGTCCGACGCCGGGACCGGCACCGCCGACCCCAGACCTGGCGACCGCATCACCGGCCGCATCGTCCGCCTCGACGCCACCGAGGCGTTCGTGGACTTCGGCGGCCGGAGCGAGCTGCCCCTGTCGGTGGACGAGTTCCGCGGCGAGGACGGCGAGCTGACCGTCAAGGAAGGCGACGAGGTCACTGCTCAGGTCGTCAAGTCCGGCGACGGACTCGCCCTCTCCACCACCCTGGACCCGAGCGGGGCCGGCAAGGCCCAGGCCATGGCCATGCTCGAATCCGCCCGCGAGGCGGGCACGCCCGTCGAGGGGAAGATCACCGCCACCAACAAGGGCGGCTTCACCGTGGACCTGGGTGGCCAGCGGGGTTTCTGCCCCTTCAGCCAGATGGATCTGCGTCGGGTGGAGGACCCCGAGCCGTTCGTGGGCACCAGCCAGCGCTTCCTGGTGCTGGAGATCTCGCCCGACGGCCGCAACATCGTGCTCTCGCGCCGCGCACTGCTGCAGCGCGAGCGCGACGAGAAGGCCTCCGCCACCCGCGACGCCCTCGGCCCCGGTGCGGTGTTCACCGGCACGGTGACCCGCCTGATGCCCTACGGCGCGTTCGTGGACATCGGCGGCGTGGAAGGGCTGGTGCACATCTCGCAGATCAGCCACGCGCGGATCTCCGATCCCACCGAGGTGCTGGCCGAGGGTCAGGACGTGCGCGTGGAGGTGGTCGAGATCCAGAACAAGGGCGAGGGCCGGCGCGAGCGCATCAGCCTGTCCATGAAGACCCTCGCGGACGACCCCTGGCCCGCCGAGGCCGGCGCCTTCGAGCCCGGCAACGACGTCACCGGCAAGGTCACCCGCCTGGTGGACTTCGGCGCCTTCGTGCAGCTGCGCCCCGGCATCGAGGGCCTGGTGCACATCAGCGAGCTGTCGGAGCGGCGCCTGCTCCACCCCCGCGAGGTGATCAACGAGGGCGACGAGATCACCGTCCGCGTGCTCGAGATCGACCTGAACCGGCGGCGGATCTCGCTCAGCCGGCGCCAGGCCGCCGACTACGCCGGCGACTAGCCCGGCCCGCGACCGCGGCGGCGGGCCGCCTGGTCGCAGGAACCACGACGGCGCCCCGGGGGTCCCCCGTGGGCGCCGTCGTGCCATGGGCCGGCCACCGATCCCGGAGCGGCGGGACCCCGGACCGCCGCTCAGCGGCTCAGGTCCAGCATCCGCTGCAGCGGCACCAGCGCGCGGGCGGCCACCTCCGGATCCACCACCACCTCCGGGCTGCGCTCGCGCATGCAGGCCAGCAGCTTGGCCGGCGTGTTCTTGCGCATGTGCGGGCAGAGGTTGCACGCGCAGGTCTCGTCGGCGCCCGGCGCGGGAATGAGCACCTTGTCGGGGTTCTCCTTCTGCATCTGGTGCAGGATCCCCGGCTCGGTGACCACGATGATCTCGCGGGCCGGGGTGCGGCGGGCGA
>JAASSM010000054.1 GCA_021767885.1 bacterium
CTGGGCGGCGGCGCATGGCGGCGCTCCCTGTCCGGTGGCGGGTGGGCGGGGTGGGCGAACGGGGCCGCCGCCGGTGGCGGCCCCGCCCGTCCAGCATACCAGCGATCAGGCCTCGCCGCCGCCGGGCGCCGGCACCGGGGCCGCGGAGCGCCGCGCCCGCAGCCGCTCCAGCGAGAGCCGGTCCAGCAGGGTGTAGACCACCGGGACCACGAACAGCGTGAACACGGTGGAGAAGATCACGCCGCCGATCTGCACCACGGCCATGGGCGTGCGGAACTCCGAGCCCGGGCCGCCACCGGCCGCCTGGGGGATCATGCCGATGGCGATGGCGAGGTTGGCCATGATGATGGGCCGCAGCTTGAGCGGGCAGGCGATCAGCAGGGCCTCGCGGACGCTCTTGCCGCGGGCGCGCTCCTGGGCGGTCTGGTCGAGCATGAGGATGGCGTTGTTCACCACGATGCCCACCATCATCACCAGCGCCATGAGCGACATGATGTTGATGGTCTCACCGGTGAAGAACAGCGACCACGCCATGCCGATGAGCGACAGCGGCAGCGTGACCATGACGGTCAACGGATGCACGAAGCTCTCGAGAATGGCCGCCAGCACGATGTAGAGCAGCACGATGGCCAGGATCAGGGCCTCGAAGATGGCCAGGAAGGCCTCGTCCTGCCGCTCGGCGCTGCCGCCGTACTGGACCCGCACGCCCGCGGGCAGCTCGACCTCCGCCAGGCCGGCGTCGATCCGGGCCCGCTTCTCGCTGAGCGAGCCCTCGCCGATGTTGGCGGTCACCTCCACCAGGCGCAGCTTGTCCGTGTGCAGGATGCGGGCGTCGCCCTCGGTCCGGGTCAGGTCCATGACCTCGGCCAGGGGCACCGTCCGCCCCGCCGGCGTGGCCACCGGCAGGTCGGCCAGCACGCTGGGGTCCTCGCGCGTGGCGCGGGTCAGCTGGACCAGGACGTCGTACTCCTCGCCCCCCTCGCGGTAGACGCCGGCCTCCTCGCCCTCGTAGGCCGCGCGCAGCAGGCGGCCCACCTGGCCGGCGCTCAGCGCGTGCTGCGCCAGCTGCTCGCGCCGCGGCGTGATCTGGATCTCCGGCTTGCCCGCCCGCTCGCTGGACCGCACGTCCACCAGGCCGGGGACGGACTCCACCACGCCGAGCACCATGGCGCCGGCGCGGGCGAGGGCGTCGCGGTCCTCGCCCACCACCTCGAGGACCAGATCGGCCTCGACGATCCCCGCGCCGCCCACCGGCGAGGCGGAGATCCGCGCGTCGGGGACCCGGGCCAGCACCGGCCGGACGCGCGCGAGGAAGGCGTCCATGGTGGCCTCCCGCTCCTCCTTGGGCACCAGGGTGACCATGAGCGCCACGTCCTCCACCGAGCGGTCCTCGCCGCCGGCCTTGACCAGCACGCCGGTCACCTCGGGCTCCTGCCGCAGGGCGCGGGCCAGGCGCTCGGCCACCGTGCTGGACCGCTCCAGGCTCGTGCCGGCGGGGAACTCCAGGGTCACCTGCAGGCGGCCCTGGTCGATGTCGGGCATGAACGTGCCGCCCACCCAGCCGAACAGGGAGAGCGAGCCGGCGAGCACCAGGACGGTGAGCAGCAGCGGCTGCCAGCGGTGATCGAGACAGTACCCGAGCCCGGCGCGGTAGCCGCCTTCCAGCCGGCCGTAAGCCCGGTCCCAGGCCCGGGCGGCGCGGGCGAACGGGCTGCGGCCGCCGTCGGCGCCGATGCCCTTGCCCGGCCGCACCAGGCGGGCGCCCAGCATGGGCACCAGGGTGAAGCTGACCACCAGGGAGAAGATGGTGGCGAAGACCACCGTCAGGCCGAACTGCACGAAGATCCGCCCCATGATGCCGCTCATGAACGCGATGGGCGTGAACACCACCACGTTGGTGAGCGTGGAGGCCACCACGGCGACGGCCACCTCGGCGGTCCCGCGGGCGGCGGCCTCGTCGGGCTCGACGCCGGCCTGCACCAGGCGCGCGATGTTCTCCAGCACCACGATCGAGTTGGTCACCAGCGTGCCGATGCAGATGCCCAGCGCCATGAGCGAGATCACGTTGACGGTGAAGCCGGCCGCCTCCATGAGCATGAAGGCGGCGATCACCGAGACCGGCATGGCCACCGCCGCGATCACCGTCAGGCGCCAGTCGTGCAGGAAGAGGAAGAGCAGGCCGCCGGTCAGCAGGATGCCCAGGCCGATGTTGCCCAGCGTGTCGCGGACCGAGGCGCGCACGAAGGTGGCCGACTCCTGGACCACGTCCACGGCGATGTCGTCCGGCAGCTCGGCGCGCAGCTCGGCCAGGGCGGCCATCACGCCGTCCACCACCTCGACGGTGTTGCCGTCGCTGCGCTTCTTGACCGCCACGCTCACCACCGGTTCGCCGGCGTACGTGGAGCGCTCGCGCAGCTCCTCGGACGTGTCGTGGATCTCCGCCACCTCTGACAGCGGGATGGTGGCGCCGCCGCCGATGGGCACGCGGATGCGGCCGAGCTCCTGCGGCTCGCCCACCTCGCCCTGCATGCGCACGTTGAACTCGCGAGCCTGACGGGTGATGTGCCCCACCGGGACGTTGACGTTGGCGGCCGCCAGCACCTGCAGCACGTCCAGCAGCGTCAGGCCGTAGGGGCGCAGGCGCTCGCTGGCCACGCTGACGTGGATCTCGCGCTGCTGGCCGCCCACGATGTCCACCGCCGCCACGCCGTCCACGCGGCTGAGGCGATCCTGGATGCGCAGGTCCACCAGCTCGTACAGCTCGCGCAGCGATCGGGGTCCGGTGACCGCCAGGTCCACCACCGGCGCGCCGGCGAGATCGAACTTGGTGATCACCGGGTCCTCGGCGTCCCCGGGCAGCTCCGCCCGCACGGCGTCCACCTTGCCCTCGACGTCGATGGCGGCCTGGTCCTGGTCGGTCTCCAGCGCGAACTGGACCACGATCTGCGACAGGCTCTCCAGGGACTCGGAGGACATGTCCTCGATGCCGGCGAGCGTGGAGATCTCGTCCTCGAGCTTCTTGGTCACCTGGGTCTCCACCTCGCCCGGGGCGGCGCCCGGATACGGCGTGGTGACCACGATCACCGGGAAGTCGATGCGCGGCATCAGCTCGATCACCAGGTGGGTGTACGAGTAGAAGCCCATCACCACGAGCACCACCACCAGCATGGTGGTCAGCACCGGGCGCCGGACCATGGTGCGGAAGAACGCCATCTCAGCCCTCCTGCTGCGTGTCGAGCACCTGCACCGGCGCACCATCCTCGAGGAGGCTCTGGCCGAACCGGACCACCCGGTCGCCGGCCAGCAGGCCGGCCGTGATCTCCACCAGATCGCCGGTGCGCAGGCCGGTCTGCACGGACTGGCGGCTGGCCACCGGCCCGTCGGTCCCCGGCTGGACCAGCCACACCGAGGCGCCGCCGTCGGTGAACGCGACGCTCTCCACCGGGACGGCCACCGCCCCGGACCGGTGGCCGGTGCGGACGTCGATCGAGACGAGCATGCCGGGCACGAGCCGGCCGCCGGGGTTGGCGAAGCGGGCCTCGCCGGCGAGCAGGTGCGTGGCGGGATCGGCCATGAGGTCCAGCTCGGTGATCACGCCCTCGTGGCGGCTTCCGTCCGGGTCGGTCCAGACCGCGAGCTGGTCGGGCCGCAGCATGAGCGCCTGCCGACTGCCCGCCTCGAACACCACCCGGACCGTGTCGGTGCGCGCGACCCACAGCAGCGGGGTGCCCGTGCGGACGGTGGCCCCCACCTCGGTGAGGATGGCGGTGACCAGGCCGGATTCGCTGGCCGCCAGCGCGGTGCTGCCCTCGGCGTCGGCCAGGTGGGCGGCGGCCACCGCGAGCCGGGTCTCGGCGTCGTCCAGCTGCTGCTGCGAGATGGCGCCCTCGGCGTGCAGGACCCGCAGGCGGCGGACGTCCGCCAGCGCGTTCTGGTGGCTGGCGCGGGCCTGGGCCACCGAGTGGTACATGGGCGATGGCGCCTCGTCGGCCAGGCGCAGGACCACGTCGCCGGCGGCCACGCGGTCGCCCTCGCGGACGGGGATGCCCACCACGCGCAGGGCGTTGCTGGAGACCACCGGATACTGGACGCTGCCCTCGACGGTGCCCGCGAGGGTGGTCCAGGTGGCCAGGTCGTGCCGCGCGGCGCGGGCGATCTCCACCGGGATGCCCTCGCGGGCGTGGAGCTGCCGCACGCTGGCCACCGCGACGGGCTGGTCCAGGGCGCGCAGCCGCAGCGCGAACGCCGCGGCCACCACCACGAGCGCGAGCGCGACCAGGCCGAGGCGGCGACCCCGGCGGGAACGGTTGGGAGAGCTCATCGGCGGTCCTCCTCGGGTGCGTGCGTGGTCAGGGAATCGAGGTCGGCGCCCACCGCCAGCTCCAGGGCGGCGCGGGCGAGGTTGCACTGGTGGAGCGAGACGGCCAGCTGGACGCGGGCGTCGGTGAGGGCGAGTTCGGCATCCAGGCGCTCCAGTGGCGTGGCCAGTCCGTGCTCCAGCCGCACCACGGCCAGGCGGTAGGCCTCCTCGGCCAGGGCCACGCCCTCGCGGCGGCCCTCGAGGGCGGCGCGTGCGTTCTCCAGCCGCAGCCGCGCCTGCTGCACGGCCAGGCGGCGGTCGGCAGCGATCCGCTCGAGCTCCAGCTCGGCGGTGCGTACGCCGGCGCGGGCGCCGCGGATCTCGGCCTTGCTCTGCAGGCCGTCGAAGATGGGCACCGAGACGGCCACGCCGGCGCTGGCGCTGGTGGCGCGCTCGTCGCGGCCGGGAGCGAGGTCGTCGTCCCATTCCGCCTGCAGGGCATACTGGCCGCGCAGCTGCACCACCGGGCCGCGGCCGGCGCGGGCGAGGGAGAGGGCCTGCTCCGAGGCGGCCACCTGCCGCCGCAGCGCGCGCAGCTCCGGACTGCGGTCCTGCATGGCCCGCAGCAGGTCCGGCCCGGGCGCGGGGGCGGGCACGGGGGCCAGGCTGTCGGTGAGCGCCAGCGCGAGGCCGGCCGGCAGGCCGCAGGCCCGCGCCAGGGCCAGCTCGGCCTGGCGCCGGGCGTTGCGCGCCTGGATGAGCGGCGCCTCGCGGTTGGCCAGCTCCACCCGGGCGCGCAGGACCTCGAACTCGCTGACGGTGCCCTGCTCGAACCCCGCCCGGGCGATGCGCAGGGCCTCGGCGGTGGTGGTGCGGGCACGGTCGGCGATGGACACCCGTTCGGCCGCCAGCAGGACGTCCAGGTAGGCGGCCCGGGTCTGGTAGCGCACGGCATCGGCCACCGCGTCACGGCGCCATCGGCTGGCCGCCACCGCCTCGCGGGCCGCGCCCACCGCGGCGGACAGGCGCCCCGCGGTCCAGAGGTTCCAGCTCAGGCTGGCCGCGCCCTGCAGGCCGTAGTCGCGGCCCATCTCCACCCTGGTGGCGCCGCCGAACCCGGCGCCGAACTCCGGCGGCAGGAAGAAGGCGGGCTTCTTCAGGTTGGCCGTCCATTCGCCGGCGAGGTCGAGTTGCGGCAGCCGGCCCGCGCCGGCGGCCATGACGTCGGCCTCCGCGGCGGCGATGGCCTCGGTGGCCTGCCGCAGCACCTGGTCGCTGCCGAGGGCCAGCTCCACGGCCCGGGCGAGGCTCAGGCTCATGGTGTCGGCGGAGGCCGGAGCAAGCGAAGCGGTGGTGGCGGTGCCGACACCCGGCAGACCGCCGACCATCAGGGTCGTCATCACCACCGTGAGCAGCGGTCGCGTCGCACGTCGCATGGCGTCCCTTCCCTTGATGTCAGGATCCCGGCGCCCGGCGGCGCAGGGGGTCGAGGACCAGGTCGAAGACCCGGTCGGGCAGTTGCCGCAGGGCGTCGGGATCGTCCTGGGCCGCGAGGTGGGCCATGAGCCCGTCCACCACGCCGTCCACCACCGCGCCCAGCAGGCCGCAGTCCACGGCCGGCAGGTCGCCGCGACGGACGGCCGCGGCGAAGAGCTCGCGGTCGCGCTGGCGGAACCGCTGGTAGCGGCGCTGGGCCTCGGGCAGGCGGCGCAGCACGGTCTCCCGCGTGAACACGCGGACCAGGGCGCGGCGCTCGGCCAGGTAACGGCTCAGCTCCTCCAGCAGCCGGCGATACGTGGCCAGCGGCGGCAGGCCGAGGTCGCGGACGCGGGCGTCGAGCTGCTCGAACCGGGCCACCTCGCGGTCCACCAGGCTGCGGGCCAGGGCGAGCTTGCCGGGGAAGTGCCGGTAGAGGTAGCCCACCGAGCAGCCGAGCCGCTCGGCCACCTGCTGCATGGTGGTGCCGCTGTAGCCCTGGGCGGCCACCAGCTCGGCGAACGCCGCGAGGATCGCCTCGCGGTGTCGTCGGCGGGCCCCGGAGTCCCGTGAATTGCCGTTCATGAACATGTGTTCATGAATATGTATTCACGGCCTGGAGCGCAAGGACGGAATGGGCGGTGCCCCGCAGGAGGTCCACCGCTGCGGTCCTGGCCGCTCAGGGACGCTGGGGGTCGATCAGCAGCCGGAAGAGGTGATCCGGGAGCGAGGAGAAGGGCGCCTCGCCGGGGCGGTCGGCCAGGGTGAAGAACAGCTCGCGGGAGGCACCGTGCACGGCGCTGGCGAGCAGCTCGACGTCCGTGTCGCTGATCTCACCCGCGTCGCGCGCCCGCTGCAGGAGGGCGGCGAGCTGCCGGTGGTGGCCATGCCGGCGGTCCTCGGACTGCAGGACCGCCAGCTCGAGGTTGTCGTGGTAGACGCGCATGAAGTGGCGGTGGGCGTTGAAGTGGTCGCAGATGGCCTCGAGGGTGCCGCGCAGTTCCGCCAGGGGGGAGAGTCCCCGGGCCTGGACCTCGGCGATGAGCTGGTCCATCCGCTGCAGATGCTGGTCCAGGATGGCGGCCAGCATGGCGTCCTTGCCGTCGAAGTGCTTGTAGAGGTAGCCCACCGAGACGCCCGCCGCCGCGGCGACCGCCTGCATGGTGGTGGGTCGGAATCCGTGCTCGGCGAACAGGCGCGTGGCCGCCTGGAGGATGGCCTGGCGGCGGGCGGAGCGATCGTCCGGGGGCGGCTGGCTGGATGCGGACATGGTCTCCCGGAGGTGCGGCCGGGGGGACGACGGCCTGCACGTCCAGCCCATTGATACCACCGGCCGCCGCCGGTGCAAAGGGCCGAGCGCGCCGGCGGCTCCGGACCGCCGGAGAGCACCGCGTGGCCGCGAATCGGTGGCCGCGGGGACCGGCCGGTGATACCATCGGCACCGAGTGCTCGCGTCCCTGCTCGCCATTCAACCGTCCGGACGCCTGATGACCCGAGTCCTGGTCCTGCTCTGCATCGCGCTCTCCGGCGCCGCCGGCCTGATCTACGAGCTGGTCTGGATCAAGAAGGCCACGCTGGTCACCGGTGCGGCCACGCCGGCGCTGAGCACGGTGCTGGCCGTGTTCTTCGGCGGCCTGGCCCTGGGCGCCTGGCTGCTGGGCCGCTGGTCGCCACGGCTGGCGCGACCGCTGCGGGTCTACGCCTGGCTGGAGCTCGCGCTCGCCGTGCTGGGGCTGCTCGCCACCCTGGCCTTCGGCCCTCTGGACGGCATCTACGGGGGCATCTACCGCGCGCTGGAGGGCCAGGCCTGGGCGCTGGGCCTGGTGCGCACGCTGCTCATCGCCGTCGTGCTGCTGCCGCCCACCATCCTCATGGGCGGGACCCTGCCGCTGCTCGCGCGCCAGTTCGCCGTGATCCCCGGCCACCTGGCCGGCACCGTGGCCTGGCTCTACGCCCTGAACACCCTGGGCGCGGCGGCCGGCTGCGCGGTGGCGGGGTTCGTGCTGGTGCCGCAGCTCGGTCTGTGGGGCACGGCGCTGGTGGCGGCCGCCTGCAACGTGGCGGCGGGGCTGGGCATCCTGGCGCTGCGCCTGCCGGGGCCGCGGTCCGACGCGCCGGGTGCGGTCGCCGGGCCGGCCGCCGGTGGCGCGCAGGCGAGGGCCCCCCGGGCGGCGCCCCGAGGCGGGGCCGAGGACCATTCCGGGCCCGCCGCGGGCGGTGTCCGCGCCCCGGTGGTGGCCGCTCTCTTCGCCCTGGTGGGCCTGACCGCCCTGGCCGGCGAGGTGCTCTGGTCGCGTTTCCTCACGCTGCTGGTCCACGACACCGTCCACAC
>JAASSM010000055.1 GCA_021767885.1 bacterium
GGCGATCGGTGTCGGCCCGCGGGACGACGTCCTTGCGGAGGCTCTCCAGCAGGTCGTCCACCTTGTCGGGCGTCAGGTGTTCGTAGAAGTGCTTGCCCAGCTGGAGCATGGGGCCGTGGCCGCAGGCACCCAGGCACTCCACGCCGTGCAGGGCGAACTTGCCATCGGGCGTGGTCTCGCCCAGCCGGATGCCCAGGCGCTTCTCCAGGTGGGCGATGATCTCGCGCGCCCCCAGGATGTGGCAGCTGATGTTGTGGCAGACCTCCAGCACGTACTCCGCCGGCTGCTCGGTCCGGAACATGGTGTAGAACGTCAGCAGCTCGTGCACCCGCGCCCGGGTGACGCCCAGCGTCTCGACGAGGTAGTCCACCGCGGCGGGCGGCACCCAGCCGATCTCCTCCTGCACCACCCAGATGCACGGCATCAGGGCGCTCTGGTTGGTCGGATAGCGCGCGACGATGTCCGCGATCCGCTGGCGCGAGGCCTCGCTCAGCTCCAGCGCCGCGGCGGCCTGTGGTCGATCCATGCTCTGCTCCGTGTCCGGGCGGCGACCGCTAGCGGTCGAGCTCCCCGGCGATGATGTTCAGGCTGCCCAGCGTCGCGATGGCGTCGCTGATCATGCCACCGGTGATCAGTTGCGAGAAGGCCCCGTAGATGGGGAAGCATGGCGGCCGCACCTTGATCCGGTAGGGATGGCCGCTGCCGTCGGAGATGCAGTAGAAGCCCAGCTCGCCGTTGCCGCCCTCGCCGAACCCGTAGCCCGTGCCGGCCGGCACCTGGATGCCCTCGTAGATGAGCTTGAACTGGTTCATGACGCCCTCGATGCTGCCGTAGACCTTCTCCTTGGGGGGCAGGATCACGCGGGCGTCGTCCACGTTCACCGGCCCGGGCTGCAGACGGGCCAGCGCCTGCTCGATGATCCGCTTGCTCTGGACCATCTCCGCCAGGCGGACCATGATCCGCGAGTGGGTGTCGCCGTCCTCGCCGGTGGGGACGTCGAAGTCGTAGTCCTCGTAGCCGCCATAGGGGTGGAGCTTGCGCACGTCGAACTCCACGCCGCTGGCGCGCAGGCAGGGGCCGGTGAAGCCGTAGCTGATGGCGTCCTCGCGGCTGATGGTGCCCACGCCGATGGTGCGGTCGAGGAAGATGCGGTTGCGCGCGGCGAGCTTGACCACGTCGTGGATCGACTCCTCGAGGTACTGCAGCTTCTGCCGCACCTCCTCCTCGAAGCCGGGATACAGGTCGTGGCTCAGGCCGCCGATGCGGGCGTAGTTGGTGGTCAGGCGGCTGCCGCAGAGGTTCTCGATCACCTCGTACATGGCCTCGCGCACGTTGAACGTGTACCAGTACATGGTCAGTGCGCCCATGTCGACCAGGTTGGTGCCCACGGCGACGAGGTGGTCGATGATCCGCGAGAGCTCCGAGACGATGATCCGGATGGTGCGGCAGCGCTCGGGCACCTCCACGCCCATGAGCTTCTCCACCGCCTCGGCGTAGATGACGTTGTTGAGCATGGGCGAGCAGTAGTTCAGGCGATCGGTGTACGGCATCACCGCGGCCCAGGTGTGGTCCTCCGCCTCCTTCTCGAAGCAGCGGTGGAGGTAGCCGATCTCCGAACGCGCGGCCACGATGGTCTCGCCATCCAGCAGGCACTCCGCTCGCAGGCAGCCGTGCATCGCCGGGTGGCTGGGGCCCAGGTTGACGGTGAGCAGGTCGGTGGCGTGGATCTCGTCGCCGGCCCCGCCAGGATTCAGCTCCAGGCTGGCCCGATGCGCGGCGCGCGCGATGTCGTGGTCGCTGAAGAGCTTCTCCGGCTCGCTCAGCTCCTGCCCCAGCTCCACCGGGTAGTCCTTGCGCAGGGCGTGGCCCTCGAACTCGTGGTGACAGAGGATCCGGCGCAGGTCCGGGTGGCCGGCGAACGGGACGCCGAAGAGGTCGTACACCTCGCGCTCGTGCCAGTCGGCGGACCGCCAGAGACCGGTGGCCGTGGGGACGGCCTGCCCCTCCTCCGCCCGCACGCGGACCCAGATCTGCTCCGGGCGGGAGACCGAGCGGACGTACCAGATCACGTCGAAGCGCTCGGCCCGGTCGGGATGGTCCACGCCGATGACGTCGGCGAGCATCTCGCAGCCCTCGCGCAGCTTGAGGTGGCCGAGGACGTCGGTCAGCCGCTCCGGTGCCACGGTGACGTGGTGGTCGCCGCAGTGGTCGTCGGTGTCCAGGATGGACTCGCCGAATTCGGCGCGTAGCGCGTTTACCAGCCTCTCGCTCATGGTCCCTTCCCGGTTGTCGGTCCTCGCCGGTCAGCCCTCGACGATGGCGCGGGCGCCGTGGCGCTCCTCGCTGGTGGCCAGCCCCTCGCGATCGATCTTCTCCTGGAGCTTCAGCAGCCCGTGGAAGAGATTCTCCGGCGTGGGCGGGCATCCGGCCACGTAGATGTCCGTGGGGATCACGCGGTCGATGCCCTGCAGCGTGCCGTAGTTCTTGTAGAATCCGCCACTGCTGGCACAGACGCCCATGGCGACCACCCACTTGGGCTCGGCCATCTGGGCGTAGATGGTCTTGAGGATGGGCGCCTGCTTGTAGCTGATGGTGCCGGCGACGATCATCAGGTCGCTCTGGCGGGGCGAGAACCGCACCAGCTCGGCGCCGTACCGGCTGATGTCGTGATAACTGGACACGGCGGCCATGAACTCGATGGCACAGCAGGCCGTCCCGTACGGGATGGGCCAGAGCGAGTACTTGCGGCCCCAGTTGACCGCCTGCCGCAGGCGCGTGGTGACCAGCGAGGTGGGGTTGCTGAGGTCTACTGCCATTCCAGACCACCTTTCCGCCACTCGTAGACGAGGCCGACCACCAGGATCACCAGGAAGATGCCCATGACCCCCAGCGAGTAGCCCCCGGCACCGGCATCCAGGAATTCCCGGAACGTCAGCACCCAGGGATACAGGAACACGGCCTCCAGATCGAACAGCAGGAAGAGCAGCGCCACCATGAAGAACCGCACGAAGAAGCGGATCTGGATGGTGCTGCGCGCGGGGATGCCGCACTCGTACGGAGTTTCCTTAAGGGCGTCCCGCTTCTTCGGGCCGAGCCAGTAGCTGAGGCCGAGGAAGAGCGCCGCGAAGAGCACGGCGACCAGCAAGACGAGCAGGACCGGAACGGCGGACTCGAGCATGGGGACTCCCTGTCAGTCGGACCGCGAGGCGGAGGCGGTGGCGAACCAGCGGATCAACGAACCACAATCAATAAGAGAAGACGCACCGGTTGGCCACGATAATTGTTGACCCTTTGACATTCAAGATCATCCCTCTCTTTATTGGCATTTTCTTCACCGGCGAACCGGGTCCGAGGTGGCGGGTTTCTGGCCGCCGACCGTCGTTTCCCACCCCGGAACGGCCGGCCGGCGCGCCGTGGCGGGGCTCCGGCCGCGGCGGCCCGCGCGCACAATGTCCCCCCTTGCAGCGAGTTGCAGACAGCGACCCGTCACGGCACGGTGGTTGCAGCGGAGCCGCGCGGGGCCGCCCGGTGCGGCCAGTGTCCGACTTCGACCAGGAGAGGTATGAGCATGACCACCGCGCAGACCGAGACCAGCCGGCCGCCGCGCGATCTGACCGAGCTGCGCGAGCTCGTCGACGCGGGATCCCGGGCCCTGGAGTCCGGCGACCTCGACGTCGCCCGGACCGCCTTCGAGACCGCCGCGGCGCGGTTTCCCGGCGAGGCCGTGGGCCACAACAACCTCGGCGCCCTCTACATGGGCCTCGGCGAACCCGCCGCCGCCGAGGCGGCGTTCACCCGGGTGACCGAGCTCATGCCCGAGAACGCCAACTGCCGGTTCAACCTCGCCCTCGCCCGCTTCCAGCAGGGCAAGCACGCCGAGGCCGCCGCCGCCTTCGCCGCCACCGTGGCCCTCACCCCCGGGGACGCCGAGGCGCACAACAACCTGGGCACCTGCCGGTTCCTCATCGGCGACCTGGCCGGCGCCCGCGAGGACTTCACCCGGGCTCTGCAGCTCCAGTCGAACTACCCTGGTGCGGTCCTGAACCTCTGCGACCTGGAGCTGGAGTGCGGCAACCGCGACGCCGCCAAGGGCCTCTGCCTGGCCTACCTCGAGCATCACAAGGACCACGGCGTGCTGCGCCGCCTCCTCGAGATGCTCGACGGCGAGCGCATCCGGTCGCAGCAGGCGCAGGCCTGAGCCGGCGGCATCACTCGAAATCGAAGGACGTGTCGTCGACCCGGAAGTCCTCGTAGCCGTCGGCCTCGGTGTCGATCTCGTTGCGGATGTCCCGGGGCTGGGGCTGGTGGTCCAGCGCGATCTCGTCCTTGAGGCCGCCGAGGTCGGTGTAGACGTCGGCCGCGGCGATCAGGTCCGTGCTGGTCATCTCGCGCAGGGCGCAGACCTCCACGTGCTTGCCCTGGCGGGCCAGCGAGTTGACCACGGGGCAGAAGTCGCCGTCGCCGGTGCAGAGGATCACGCAATCGAGATGCGGCGCGAGGTCCCGCACGTCCATGGCCATCTCCATGTCCAGGGCGCCACGGATGCTCCGCGCCGAGCCCTCGGGGTCGTTGAAGGACTTGACCTCGCGGGTGACCACCGTGAAGCCGTTGAGCTTCAGGAAGTTGATGAAATCGATCTTTCCCTCGGACTGGGTGCTGACCGCGGTGTAGAAGTACGACCGGACCAGGCGCCGGGGCCCGGCCAGCTTGCGGCACAGCTTCAGGTAATCCAGCCGCATGTTCAGGTGCTTGGCGCTGTAATGGATGTTCTCGCCGTCGATGAACACCGCCACGCGATCGAGCGGACTGTGGGTGTACATGTTGCCTCCTGCTGTCGTGTCCTCGCCGCGCACGCGCAGACGAGGGCGCCCTCTCGGACCGGCGGCACTCCCCCACCGATGCGCCGGAGACAATGACGAATGAACGAGCGCGGCCTGCCGGCCGCGTCCTCGGGACCGCTCACAAGGGAAGAAACGGACCGTTCGCGATAAGATCCCTGTATGGTCTCGATGTCATGCCGGCTCGTGCAGCACGGGACCGCCACGCAGCGAGGCCCCCCGGCCCGCTCCGCGCACCCGCGCCAGCCAGCGGATTGTCAGCCAATAATAAGACGGCAGGACCAGCAGGGTCAAGAGCGTGCCCACGGCGAGGCCGCCGCAGATGGCCCGCGCCATGGGATAGTACTCCATGCCCGAGAGGTGAGTTCCGCGCAGCAGGGCCAGCGGCAACAGGCCCAGGATGGTGGTGCCGGCCGTCATGAGGATGGGCCGCAGCCGGTCGCCACAGGCGGCCAGCAGGGCCTGGTCGGGCGGCCGGCCCTCGCGGCGACGCCGACCGATGTGGTCCACGAGCACGATGCCGTTGTTCACGACGATCCCGATGAGGATGACGATGCCGATCATCGCCATGAGGTTCAGCGGGGTCCCGGTGGCCATGAGGGTCCAGAACACGCCGAGCGAGGCCAGCGGTACGGTGGCCATGACCACCAGCGGCAGCGTGAGCGACTCGAACAGGCTGGCCATGACGAAGAACACGCAGGCCAGGGCCAGCAGCATGTTGACGCCCATCTGCGACTGCTGCTGCTGGCCGCGACGGACCTCGTCGCCGAACGACCACCCGTAGCCCAGGGGCAGGGCGAGGTCGTCCATGACCGCCCGGACCTCCGCGAGCAGGGCGTCGAGGTCCTCGCGGTCGCTGCTGGCGTGGAGGGTCAATCCGGACCGCTGATCGCGGCGGAAGATGCGCTCGGGGCCTCCGCCGAACTCGAAGTCGGCCACCTGCCCCAGCTGCACTGGCCGCCCCTGGTCCACCCCCACGGTCAGCAGGGCCAGGTTCTCCAGCGACTCGCGATCCTCGGGCAGCAGCGAGACGATGACGTCGATCTCCCGCTCGCCCGTGCGCAGCCGCGGCAGCGGCACGCCGCGGTAGGTCAGTCCCACCACCTCGGCCACCGCCGCCGGCTCGATGCCGTACCGGGCCGCCTCCCGCGGGGCCACCTGCACCCGCACCTCGGCGTGGCCCCGGTCGGCCTCGCTGGTGATGTCCGCGACGCCGGGCAGGGCGGCCAGGCGGCGCTCGACCTGACCGGACAGCTCGCGCAGGACCTCGGACTCCCGGCCGTGGATGGTGACCGCGAACCGCCGGGCGCCGGAGCCGCCACCGTCCTGCCGGCCGAAGCGGTAGCGCACCCCCGCCTGCACCGGCAGGTTCTCCCTGAGGTCGCGTCGCAGCGCGACCAGGACGTCCGCATCGATGACCCCCTGCTCGAAGAACAGGGTGACCGCCCCGCCATCGGCCACGAAGTAGGAGTAGATGTCGCGCAGCCCGAGATCCTCGCGCCGGGACTCGAGGTAGGCCTCCGCCCCCGCCACGTACTGGCTGGCGAGGCGGTGGTCCACCGGGTCGGCGAACTCGAGCTCGATGTAGAAGCTCTCCTGGCGGAAGCCCTCGTCGCCGAAGGCCTCCGGCTGCAGGCCGGTGGCGCCCATCAGCACGACGGTGGTCGCCATGGCCAGGGGCACCAGGACCAGCGTGGTGACCAGCGGGTGCCGCAGGGCGGTCCAGCGCAGCACCGCGAGGTAGCCCGCACGCAGGCGCGTGAGCCAGGAAGCCTCGGCCGGGCGCCGCCGACCGGCCACCCGCACGGCCAGCAGCGGGATCACCGTCAGCGAGATCAGCAGCGAGACCACCAGGGTCACGCTGATGGTCACGCCCACCTCGCCCAGCCAGACGGCCACCTCGTCGTTGCCGGCCAGGACCACCGGCGCGAAGACGATCACCGTGGTGAGCGTCGACGCCGCCACCGCCCGCCCCACCTCCCGCGTACCGCGCAGGGCCGCCATGAGCGGCGAGCGGCCGGCGTGCAGGTGGCGGTGGATGGACTCCAGCACCACCACCGCGTTGTCCACGAGCATGCCCACCCCGAGCATCAGCCCCATCATGGTCAGCACGTTCAGCGTGCGGCCGGTCAGCTCGAGGAAGATGCAGGTCCCCAGGATGGACAGGGGGATCGCCGCCGTGGTCACCAGCGTCAGCCCCAGCCGCCGCAGGAAGACGAGCAGGATCACCATCGCCAGCACCGACCCCACGGCGCCGGCCTGCAGCAGACCCCGCAGGGAGTCGGTGATCTCGTCGGCCTGGTTGAAGAAGGCGAAGCTGTGGATCCCCGCCAGCGCCGGGTCGGCATTGATGCGCGCGAGCTCCGACTCCACCGCCCGGCAGACCTCCACCGTGTTGGCGCCCGACGCCTTCTGGATCCAGAAGGCCACGGCCGGCTCGCCGTTCAGCCGCCGTCCGTAGGTGAGCGCGGGGACGCCGTAGACCACCTCGGCGACGTCGTCCAGGCGCAGGCCGCCGCCCACCGGTAGCGCCGCGAGATCCTCCACCGCGTGCAGCCCGCTGACCGACCGCAGGTCGTAGCGCAGGCCACGATCGGTGACGCGCCCGACGGTCAGCTCCACGCTGGCCGCCTCCAGGGTGCGGAACAGCCGCGAGACGTCCACGCCATGCTCGAGGATGCGGTCGAACCGCAGGTAGACCGACGCCTGGGTGGGCGCCACGCCGTCGATGTTCACCCGGCCCACCCCCGGGATCCGTTGCAGCGGCATGACCACGTGCTGTTCCAGCAGGTCCCAGCTGGCCGACAGGTCGCGGCCGGTGGCGGCGATGCGACCCTCGATCACCGGGATGTCGCTGGAGTCGAAGGTCAGCAGCAGGATCTGCCGGATGTCCGCGGGCAGCTCGCCCCGGATCTGGTCCAGCTTCTCCTTGACCTCCAGGCGCAGCAGGTTCACGTCGCGCCCCCAGTCGAACTCCACGCCCACCTGCACCTGATCGGCGTCGCTGTAGCTGCGGATGGTCCGCACGCCGCCGAGGGTGGCCAGCACCTCCTCCACCGGCCGGACGATCAACCGCTCGTTCTCCTCGGGCAGGCCCCCGGGATAGGGGATGGACACGGCGATGAACGGGAAATCGACCCGCGGCAGGAAGTCCAGGCGCAGCTTGCCGACGGCCACCGCGCCGAGCACCAGGATGCACACCAGCCCCATGGCCAGGGTCACCGGCCGGCGTAGCGCGAGGCGGGTCAGTCCCATGACGA
>JAASSM010000056.1 GCA_021767885.1 bacterium
ACCCTGGGCCGCGTCCTGGCGCCGTGGCCGGGCCTGCCGGAGCTGTCGTGAGCGGCGCCCGGCGACGGCGAGGAGCGGATCGCCGCCGGGGTGGTCCCCTGGCGATCCTGCCACTGGCTGCGGCGGTGCTCGCGCTGCCCTGGCTGGCCGGCTGCGCCACCCACGCCGCGGCGCCCCTGGAGCCGGTCACCGGCGCGCCGCCCGACTCGGTGGTCTCCCGCTGCCTCGACCGCGCCCTGACCATGGATTCGGTCCTGCACCTCTACGGCTGGGCGCTGCGCGACTGGCGGGCCAACCTGGACCTCATCGCCGAGCTGCGGCCGGCCCTCATCGGCCGTGCCGCCCTGGTCTGGGGCTGGGAGCCGCTGATGCTCCGCAGCCTGACCACGCTGTCGCGGCGCGTGGATCAGATCCACGCCGTCGCGCCCGGCGCCGTGGTGCAGGGTGCCATCTTCGAGTTCGTCACCCGCGACGTGGAGCAGATCGCGGTCCCCGCCCACGTCCTGGCCGCCTTCGACCAGGCGCCGGCCGCGCGCAACTACGATTACGACGCCATGCTGCCGCTCGGCGCGCCGCCCAGCCAGCACGCGGGCTGGGACCCCGCGCGGGGCGCCACGCCGGACATCTCCCGGCTGGAGACGCGCCTCTGGTTCTACCACCTCGCCACGCTGTACCTCGATGCGGGGCTGGAGGCGATCCACCTCGGGAGCATCGGCCGCACCGCCACGCACGATCCCGACCTCGCCCACACCGCCGACCTCATCGGCCGGATCCGTGCCCACGCCGCCGCGCACGCACGCCGCGGCTGGGTGCTGCTGGACGCCCACACCCACGGCCTGGTGCGCCACGGCCGCCTGCTGCTGGACTTCCACTCCTGGCCGCTGCGGCCGCGGGAGGTGGGCGATCCCCAGGCCCAGGAGGTGGTGCTGGAGGCGGGCTTCCTGGATGCCATCTACGGCCGCAGTCGCGGGGGCGTCACGCCGTCGGGCCGCTACGTGCGGCATCAGCGGTACCTGGTGGAGATCGACAACGGCTACGCCGGGGCCACCGCCGGCGGCTGCCAGCTGCCGGAGTGCGTCTGGGGCAGCGACGAGATCACCTGGTTCGCCAGCCAGCCGGCCCAGCGCCGCGACGCGCTGCTGCGCCGCTTCTGGCGGCGCGTGCCCGAGCTCGATCCGGCGGGGCGCTTCCAGCCGCCGGCGGTGCGCCCGCTGCAGGCCATGCTCGCGTCCCGCGGCTGCGAGCGCTACGTGGTCCTCGATCCGGGCGACTCGCCCTGTGGCCGCGGGCAGGTGGGCGTGCTGCGGGAGCTCTGGGGCGTGGCGGAGCTGGAGGATTGATGCGTCCGCGGGGGACCCGTAGATTCAGGTTCCGGCTGCCGCCCCTCCGCTCGTCGCCCCGGAAAGGACCCACGGCCATGCGCGCGTGGTGCGCCCTGCTGCTCCTCTTCCACTCGCTGTGGCCGGCGTGGTCGTCCGTGGCCGCCGCGGCGGACACGGCGCCGTCGCCGGCCGGCGATCTCTCTGACCGCGTGCGCTCCGCGCCGCCGGCCTACCTGGCGCCCGGGACCTTCGTCATGGGCGAGGACGGCCTGCTGGAGGACCCGCACGACGCCCGCCATCGCGTCACCCTCACCCGTCCGTACCTCCTGGCGCGCACCGAGGTGACGGTGGCCGAGTTCGCCGCCTTCGTGCAGGCCACCGGCCACGTGACCCTGGCCGAGCAGCTTGGCCGCGCCGGGCGCGGTGGCGTGGCCGCCGCCGACACCATGGCGACCGGGGCGCCCGCGGTGTTCCCCTGGTGGCGCCGGCCGGGCCGCCTGCAGGGGCCCGACTGGCCGGTGACCCTGGTCAGCTTCCTCGACGCCGTGGCGTATGCCAACTGGCGCAGCCGCCAGGACGGCCTGATGCCGGCGTACCGTTTCCTGGGCGACCTGGTCATCTGGGATCGCCATGCCGACGGCTGGCGCCTGCCCACGGAGGCGGAGTGGGAGTACGCCGCCCGCTGTGGCGGCACGTGCGCCGTACCGCCCGGGGACGACCCCTGGTCCCTCGGCCCGGTGGCCCGCGCGCGCCCCAGCGGCCTGGGGCTGGCCGGGATGGTGGACGGGATCATGGAATGGTGCTGGGATGGCCATCGGCCCTACCCGGTCGAGCCACGGGTCGACCCCGTGGTCGCGGTGGACGCCGAGGGCCGCCGGGTGGTCCGCGGCGCGGGGGTGGCGCGGCGCGAGTGGGCCGGCGAGGACTACGTCTCCGACCTTCTCGGCTTCCGCCTGGCGCGCCGGGCGCCGGGGGCGGCCGGCGTCGATCCGGTCACCGGCCGGACCGTGGCCGAGCTGCGGGCCATCCAGGCGGAGCTGGCCGCCGCCACGCGCGCACGGTTCGCCGAGGACGTGGTGGCCGACTCGCTCCGCACGGCCCACCGGCGGGAGCACGAGCGCATGCAGGCGGTGAGCGGGGCCGTCGCGGGGATCGGCCTGGTCACGCTCCTGCTGGGCGCTGCGGTGGCGGGGACCAGCAGCACCGACGCCATCGATCCCGTCCAGCCCGAGCCCGCGGGCGTGGCCACCGGCCAGACGATGGCCATCGCCGGCGGCGTGATGCTGGGCATCGGCGTGATCATCCTGGCCATCGCCGGCCCGGATGCCGAGCTGTCCGAGGCGGAGGCCCGCCGGCGCGCGCGGGAGATCCTGCAGCAGCGGCGGCTCGTCAGCGGCGACCAGGCGGTGGGGCTGGTGGTGCGGTTCTAGCACGTCCGGAGCCCGGGTCGGGGAGCGGACCGGACGGCGCGGCCCCCGGGCAGGAGCCGCGCCATCGCTCGCCTTCGTCGGGGCTGGCGATCAGAGATCGGCCAGCTCGTGGTCGTCCAGCGGGAGCACCTCGTCCGGGTCCACCGAGGCGTCCGCGGCCGGCGCCGGCGGGGCCGGAGCGCCCGCGCCCTGGCCCGCGGCGCGCGGGCCGCCGGGGCGCTTCACGGAGACCCGCGCCGCCTGCACCGTGTGCCGGATCCGG
Organism: bacterium; assembly: GCA_021767885.1. Next base: position 3,015 of record JAASSM010000056.1, read on the forward strand.
GGCGTGGCCTGGCCTCCGTCGGTGGCGGCCACGGCGTCGAGGCCCCCCACGAGGCTGCTCAGCTCGTCCACCATGCGGCGCAGGTCCTCCGCCTGGCCGGACATCTCCTCGGCCGCGGCGGCGGATTCCTCGCTCACGGTGGCCGTGTTCTGGGTGATCTGATCCATGCGGCCCACCGCCTCGGTGACCTGGACCACGCCCTCGGACTGCTCGGCGCTGGCCTGGGCCACCTGACGGATCAGCGCGTCCACCTCGCTGACGCCATCGACCATGCTGGTCAGCAGGCCGGCCACCTCCCCGTTGGCCGTCACCCCCTCCTGGGCGTTGTCCTGGGACTGGACGATCAGGTCGCTCGTGGTCCGCGCCGCCTCGGCCGACCGTTGCGCCAGGTTGCGCACCTCCTCGGCCACCACGGCGAAGCCCTTGCCCGCCTCGCCGGCCCGCGCGGCCTCCACCGCGGCGTTCAGCGCCAGCAGGTTGGTCTGGAAGGCGATCTCGTCGATGGTCTTGATGATGCGCGCGGTCTCGTCGCTGCTGCACTTGATCTTCTCGATGGCCGCGGTCATGCGCTGGACCGCCGCACGGCCCGATTCGCCGGACTCGCGGACGTCGCCCGTGACCTGCTGCGCCTGCTTCGCGCTCTCGGCGTTCTGCCGGGTCATGGCCGCCATCTCCTGCAGCGAGGCGGACGTCTCCTGGAGGTTGGCCGCCTGGGTGGTGGAGCCCTCGGCCAGGTTCTGGCTGCTGCTGGCCACCTGCTCGGCGGCCGAGGCCACCTGCTGCGAGCCGCTGGTCATGCCCTCGACGATGCGCGAGAGCGCCTTGACGATGGCCCGTGAGATCAGCAACGCCATCACGATGCCCACCACCACGGCGATGCCGCAGAGGATCCAGACCGCGGCCCGGGTCTGCCGGGCGGCCGAGATCATGGCCGCGTCGGTCATGACGTTGTCGTTGGTGGTGGCGATGACCTGATGCAGCAGGTCCTGGACCTCCGCCATGGCGGGCATGGTCTCGCCGGCGTACACGTTCCCGGCCGCGTGCAGGCCGGCCACCTGGGCATCCTGGTGCACCAGCAGCTCGTCGATGCCCGCGAGCACGCGCTCGGCGGCTGGCTCGGTCACCTCGAAGTAGATGCGCTGGGCCCCGGACCAGTCGCCAGCCCGCGCGGCGACCAGGAGCTCCTCCGCGCTGCGGTGCAGGGTGTCGTGGGGATCGGCGATCTCGCCCAGGATGCGATCGAACTCCCGGTCGCGGGCCCGCAGGGCCGTGGCGTCGCCGTGGTACCAGACGCCGAAGCCGCAGCGCCGCGGGTCCATCTCCAGCGCCGCGATCAGCCCGGGGTCCTGGGCGATGAAGGCGTCCTTCACCGCATGGGTCCAGGCCAGGTGAGCGCTCTTGGCATCGCGCAGGATGTTGCCGGCCGTGCGGTCGGCCGGGCGATACCGGTCGGCGATGGTCTCCGCGCTGCGGTGCAGCCGGGCATGCGGCGCCTCGATCTCGCGCAGCACCGCCGCCAGCTCTGGCACCAGGGCCTCGGCCTGCTCGCGGCCCTCGCCGTAATACCACTGGCCGAAGGCGCAGCGGTGCGGGTCGGTCTCGACGGTGAGCTCGGTGACCTGGTCGTTGTTGATCAGCTCGCTCACCTGGTTGGCCCACACGAGGTGGTCGACCTCGCGCTGGACCATCTCGGCCTTGAGCTTGTTGCCGTCGATCACCTCGCCGGCGTTGCCCACGATCTGGCTCACGCCCAGCAGCGAGGCGGCGCCCACCACCGTCAGCAGCACCAGCACCGCGGTGAAGCCCAGACCGATGCGCTTCTTGATGCTCCAGTTCCTCATGATCACGACACTCCTGGTTCGAGGCGCCGCGTCCGATTCTCCCGACCATGGGGTGCTGGCGGTCGCGGTCTCGCTATTTACAGATCGATGCTTCGACCGCCGAGGGTTTTCCCTTAGAGAAAACCGGACCCCCGCCGTCAAGAAAACCTGGTGATCTGGAGGGTATTCGCCGATCCCGGACGTTCCCGGGCACCCCGGCGAGGACCAGGACATGGCGGCGAGACGGCGAGAACGGACTAGATTGGTGGGTGTTGAGCCGCCACCGCCACGACGCCCGTCCCGCGAAAGGCCCTGAGCCATGAGCGAGCAGAAGAACGTCCTGGGCGCCCCGCTCGAGACGTGCAGCGACCGCCCCCGCACCGGCTTCTACCGCAGCGGCTGCTGCGATACCGGCCCGGACGACCTCGGCCTGCACACCGTCTGCGCCGTGATGACCGGGGAGTTCCTGGTCTTCAGCCGCGAGCGCGGCAACGATCTCGCCACGCCCAACCCCGTCTGGGGCTTCCCCGGCCTGCGGCCCGGCGACCGCTGGTGCCTCTGCGCCGCACGCTGGCAGGAGGCGCTGGAGGCGGGCGTGGCGCCGCCGGTGATCCTGGCCGCCACCAACGAGGCCGCCCTCGAGGTGGTCGGGTTCGTGGATCTGCTGGAGCACGCCATCGACCCGGCGGGCAAGGCGGCCGGCCCGGGCGATTGACACCACTGCGGCCGGTCCTTTAGGCTTCGGCGGCCGCCGTGCCGGGATCGCGGCGGCCGTCCGCCCCCGCCGAAAGGACCGCCATGCGTTCGCTCGCTCGCCCTGGCCGCGCGCTCGCCGCGCTCTCGTGTCTCTGCCTGATCCTGGTGCTGGCCCCCGCGTGCGCGCCGGACCGCGCCGACCTCGGCCGGGTGCTGCCCACCGACACCCTGCTCTGGCTCACCTGCCGGAACCTCGAGACGCTGGAGACGGATCTCGAGCAGCTGGGCGTGATGCCGCTCATCGTGGCCGAGCTGGAGGACCCCGAGGTGCGCCGTCAGCTCACCGGGGACTGGGGCCTGGCTCTCACCGATGATCCCCGCGCCGACATCCACGCCGTGTTCTCCCGCCTCGCCCGCCTCGACGTCACCCTGCATCCCGCGCCGGCCGACACCACCGCCCTGCTGGCCATGCCGGCGCTCGCGCTCTGGCTCCACGCCGCCGACGAGCCGGCAGCGCAGCAGCTCGAGGCCTTCCTCGGCGACCGCGCCAGCGGCCACGAGGTCTGGGGCGAGACCGACGTGCACGCGATGCCCGCCGGCGGCCAGTCGCTGTGGGCGCTGCGGGTCGGCGAGCGCCTGGTGGCGTGCTCGGACCGGGGGACTCTCCGCCTGCTGCACGGGCGGCTGACCGGCGACATGGCGGCCGATCCGGCCGCCGGCCTGGCCGGCACGCCCGCTTATGAGCGTGTCCGTGGCGAGCCGTCGCGCGACGTCGAGGTCTACCTCTCGGAGGAGGTGACCGCCCGCGGCTTCTGGCCCCTGCCCGGCTTGCCGGCGCCGGCGGGCCCGGATCCCGCCCGGATCATGGCCCGGTACGGCTCGCAGACCCTCTGGCTGGGCATGGACTACCTGGTGACCGAGTTCATCAGCCGCACCGCCGTGGCGCCGGACAGCCGCCTCGCCACCCTCATGGATGGCCCGGCGGTGACCGCGGATCTGGTCTCGCGGCTGCCGGCCGACACCCATGCGGCCCAGGTGATGGCGCTGCACGAGCCGGCGGCGAAGCTGGCGCTGATCCGCGAGATCTACACCGAGATGGCGGCGGAATCCCCCGCCGTCCAGCAGGGGCTGCCGCTGGCCACCGATCCGTTCGCCGGCGCGGCCGCCGTGCTCGGCTTCACGCTGGAGGACCTGGCGAGCGAGCTCACCGAACTCGCCATCGCCGGCGCGGGCGAGCCCCGCGTGGTGGTGCTCATGCGGGCCCAGGACGAGGCGGCCGCCGCGCGCGTGCAGGCCATGCTGGGTGGCAGCCCCGCCCTGGGATTCCTGGCCGAGGAGGAGCCGCACACGGCGACAGACGTGTCGCTGCGCGTCTTCCGCGCCGCCATGAGCGAGGCCGGCGAGCTGTTCGCCCTCGGCCGGCGGGGCGATACGGTCATGCTCCTGATGCTGGCCGAGGACGTCTCCGAGTTCGACACCTATCTCGCGAGCCTGGCCGCCGGGGCCACCCTGGCCGACGCGGCACCCCCCATGGCCGGGCCGCACCTCGCGGCGCCCGGGCAGAGCTGGCTCTACCTCGATCTGGCCCGCCTGGCGTCGGCCTGGGAGCTGCCCCTGGAGGAGGGGCTGGCCCGGCTGCCGCAGCCCCTGGGGGAGCGCCTGCGGGGCCTGGTGGTGGCCGGCCACACGGTGATGATCGAACCGGGGCTCACGGAGACCGTGATGTCCATCTCCGGACCCTGACCTCGTCCAGGAGGTTCGCCCATGCGATCGCTGCGCATCCTCACGATCGGGGCCCTGCTGCTGCTGGCTGCGGCGGCCCCCGGCCAGGTGGTCCAGACCATCGCCATCGATGGCGCCAACGACTTCGACCCCGCCAACCTGGTGGACGCCGATGGAGCCGACACCGAGTACGCCGCCATCGACCTCGGCGACGTCTACCTGACCAACGACGCCACCAGCCTCTACCTCGGCTACGGCCACGATCAGGGCGGCTGGAGCACCGTCCAGCTGGGCGTGGCCATCGACGTGGGTACGCCCGCCGGCGGCACCAGCGACCCGTGGTCGCGCCAGCTCGAGTGGAGCGGCGCGGCCATGCGGCCGGACTTCATGTTCTACATCAACCTCGACAGCGACTGGCAGGCCAGCTACCGGTGGAACCCCGGACCCGGCAGCTGGGATCCGATCACCGCCGGTCCCGGCGCGCTGGGCGTGCCCACCGGCACGGGCTTCCGCGAGTACGCCATCCTGCTGAGCACCCTGGGCGTCGGCCCGGGCGACGTGGTGAACGTGGAGGTCTGGGTGACCCAGGACGGCAACACCAAGGGCC
>JAASSM010000057.1 GCA_021767885.1 bacterium
CCGCCGTGGGGCGTTCCAGGCCAGCCGGCGGGTACGGGGCGATCGCTGGCCGGCGCCGGTCCGGGCAGGACCAGGGTCAGCAGGACCAGCAGGCTGCAGACGGTGGGCAGACCGGCGCGCAGGAGATCCGCGGCGCGGAGGTGGGGTCGGGGCATGGAGGCAGCTCCTCGGAGGTCGAACGCTCGGGCCAGGCGCCGGCGCTCCCCCGCGCCGGGCTCGGTGGGTAAGGATAGCATGCCGCCCGCTCAGGGCGCCACCGAGACCACCTGGCGGCCGCCGGCGATGCGCGTCCCGGGCGCCACCGGGGCCGTGATCCAGGCGCCGCCACCGATCACCGCGCCACGGCCGATCACCGTCTCGCCGCCCAGGATGGTGGCCCCGGCGTAGATGGTGACGTCGTCCTCCACGGTGGGGTGGCGCCGACCACCCTTGACCAGGCTGCCGTCGGGATTGCGGGGAAAGCTGAGGGCGCCGAGCGTGACGCCCTGGTACAGCTTGACGCGGTCGCCGATCACCGTGGTCTCGCCGATCACCGTGCCGGTGCCGTGGTCGATGAAGAAGCTCTCCCCGATCCGCGCCCCCGGATGGATGTCCACGCCGGTGCGGTGATGGGCCCACTCGCTCATGATCCGCGGGACCAGCGGCACGCCCATGCCATGCAGGGGATGGGCGAGGCGGTGGACGGCGGTGGCCAGCACGCCCGGATAGCAGATGATGATCTCGTCATGGCTCTGGGCCGCCGGATCGCCGGCATAGGCGGCCTGGACGTCGGTGCGCAGGACGGCGCGGACGGCGGGCAGGCAGTCGAGGTAATCCAGGGCCAGGCGATGGGCCAGGCGGGGGATCTCGCGGGCGGGCAGGCCGGCGGACGCGTCGTCGGGAGCAGAGGTCCCGTCCCCGCCGGCCGTCGCTGCCAGTTCGGTGGCCGGGCCGCCCGGCGAGTCGGCCGGCGGGTCGGCCCACAGGGCGGCGCAGCTGCAGCCGTGGCGCTGGCTGAAGCGCAGGGTCTGCTCCAGGACGGCGGTCAGCTCGGCGTGCAGGCGGTCCAGATGCGAGGCCGCGAAGAGACGCAGGTCCGCGTCCCGCGGCACGCGCTCGCCGTGGTAGCCGGGGAAGACCACCGTCAGCAGGCGGTCGAGGATCCGGACGATGTCCGCCTGCGAGGGCAGGTCCTTCTCCCCGATGCGATTGATCACGCCATCGCGGCGGTAGGTGCCCGCCACGCGGCCGGCGAGATCCCAGAGGCGGCGGCTGCGTTCGCTCTCGGTCATGGCGCCCTCTCGCGGGGCGACCGCACGGGACCGCCCCCTCCGGACGCGACCACCGGCCGCGTCAGTCCAGCAGGTCGGCGTAGAGCGGGCTCGACAGGTACCGCTCGCCGAAGCTCGGGATGATCACCACCAGCCTCCGGTCGCGCCACTCCGGACGCGCGGCCACCTGCAGGGCGGCCCAGAGGGCCGCGCCGCTGGAGATACCCACGAAGAGGCCCTCGCGGCGGGCCACGTCCCGGCCGGTGGCCATGGCGTCGGCCTCCTCCACGGTGATCACCTCGTCGATCAGCCCGGTCTCGAGGATCTCGGGCACGAATCCGGCTCCGATGCCCTGCAGCTTGTGCGGCCCGGGCTGACCGCCGGAGAGCACCGGCGAACCCGCCGGTTCGACGGCGAAGGTCCGGAACTCCGGATTGCGCTGCTTGAGCACGCGGCTGACGCCGGTGATGGTGCCACCGGTGCCCACGCCGGCGATCAGGCCATCGACCTGGCCGCCGGCGTCGCGCCAGATCTCCTCCGCGGTGGTGCGGGCATGGACCGCCGGATTCGCGGGATTGGCGAACTGCTGGGGCATGAACGACCCCGGCCGCGAGGCATGCAACGCCTCGGCCTCGGCGATGGCGCCCTTCATGCCCTTCTCCGCCGGGGTGAGCACCAGGTCCGCCCCGAGGGCGCGCAGCACGGCCCGGCGCTCGCGCGACATGCTCTCGGGCATGGTGAGCGTCAGCCGGTAACCCTTCGCCGCGGCGACGAAGGCCAGGCCGATGCCGGTGTTGCCGCTGGTGGGCTCGATGATCTCGCCACCGGAACGGAGCCGGCCGTCTTCCTCGGCGGCCTCGATCATGGCCAGGGCGATGCGGTCCTTCACGCTCGCCATGGGATTGTAGTACTCGAGCTTCAGGACCACGTCGCAGGCCGTGCCGTTCAGGCGCTGCAGACGGACCAGGGGCGTGCCGCCCACCAGCTCGAGGATGCTATCGTGGATCCGGCCGGCAGGGCCGGTGGAGGTGGCGGCATCGCTGCGGGAACGGTCGTTCATGACGCTCTCCCTCGTGGCGGGTCCGCGAGGATCGCCGCGGATCACCGTGGCGCCCCCGAATATTCTCGACCGTCGATGTCATGTATCGGGGGAACATAACACCACCGCGCAGAGCGTGCCAGCGGCCGGCGCCCCGGCCCGGGCCGCTCGCCAGGGTGGCCACGGGGCACGGATCAGCGGCGGCAGTCCGCGGCGAAGCGGTCGAGCTGATCACGGCTGCCGAGGATCACCAGCTCGTCCCCGACCTCGAGCACGTGGTCGGGGCCCGGATTGAAGGCCAGCTCGCCACCCGGCTTCTTGACGCCGATGATGATGATGTTGAAGTCCTGCCGCAGGTTGGTGTCTCGCAGCGCGCGACCCGCCAGGGGCGAGCCCTCGCGCAGGACGATGTCCTCGAGGCTGAGTTCCATCTCGCCGCTGCGCGAGAGCAGATCGGTGACCTCGTAGACGGCCGGCCGCAGCAGGGCCTGGGCCATGCGGACGCCGCCGATGGCATACGGGGAGATCACCTCGTCCGCGCCGGCGGAGCGGATCTTGCGCAGCTCGCGCTGGTCGCTGGCCCGGCTGACGATGAGCAGGCCAGGGTTCTCGGACGCGCACATCTCGCGGGCCGAGAGCGTGATGTAGAGGTTGTCCACGTCGCGCGACGCCACCGCCACCAGGCCGCGAGCGCGCAGGATGCCGGCCTGCAGGAGCACCTCGTCCTCGGTGGCGTCGCCCAGGATCACCCGGTAGCCCTTGCGCTCGAGGGCCTCGGACTGGTCCGCGTCCCGATCGATCACCACGAAGGGCACCTGCTCGGTGAACAGCTCCTCGCAGATGGTCCGGCCCACCCGGCCGTGCCCGCAGACGATGACGTGGCCGCGCAGCTGGTCGATCTCGCGCATCATCTTCCTCCTGCCCAGATGGCGCTGCAGGGAGCCCTCGATCACGGCCCGTCCGGCGGCGGTGAGGGTGTAGCCCACCACGGCCAGGCCGCTGACGATCAGCACGATGACGAACACGCGCCCGTCGGCGTGCAGGTCGCGCACCTCGCGGAAGCCCACGGTGCTGACGGTGATCACGGTCATGTAGACGGCGTCGATGAGCGAGTGATCCTCGATCACCATGAAGCCCACGGTTCCGAACACCACGACCACGGCCAGCAGCGACAGCCCGCGGCGTACGTTCTCCAGACCGACATCGTGCCCCATCACCACCTCCGACGGCATGCCGCAGCCACGTTAAGGCCTTGCCGGAACCACGGGAAGCGGCAATTTTGTCGGGAAGCGGCCGCGATCCCGCCCGCGGGAACTTCTGTCCTGCCCCGTTGTTCCGGGAGGGTTCGGCCGCCGAGGACGTCCGCACCGAGGAAGGTAGCCATGGCCCCCGTGATCACGCCCCCCGCTCCGCCGCGACCCCTGCTGTCCGCGCTCTGCCTCCTGCTGCTGAGCGTGGCCGCCTCGGCCCAGCCGCGCATCGAGCTGGACCCGCCGAGCCTCGACTTCGGCGTGCTGCAGCAGCACGAGACCCGCGACGTGACGGTGATGATCCGCAATGCGGGCGACCAGCCCCTGGAGATCCGGGACATCGAGAGCACCTGCGGCTGCACCGTGCCGGAGCTCGCGGTCCGGACCGTCGCCCCCGGGGAGCAGGTCCCCATGGAGGTCCACTTCAACAGCAAGACCTTCCAGGGCAAGCAGATCAAGTACATCCACGTCTACAGCAACGACCCGCGCCGCAGCTCGGTGGAATACCTGGTCACCGCCGACATCAAGGTCCCGCTGATGATGAACCCGGGCAAGGCGATGATCAGCTTCCCCACGCTGAAGGTGGGCGAATCGCGGACGGTCACCTACACCTTCTCCTCCGAGCAGGTCGAGCAGCTGGAGATGGCCGTGCGGAACAAGCCCGGGTGGCTGCAGGTGGACATGCGGCAGGGCCGCGATGCGCAGGAGCTGCTGGTGGATTTCTCCCTCGCGGAGAACGCCCCGGCCGGCCGGCATCGCGAGCCGGTCAAGCTGGCGAGCAACGTTCCCGCCACGCCCACGGTCAATCTCCAGGTGGACGTGCGGCTGGTCAACGACCTGATCCTCGGCATGGAGCAGGTGAACCTGCGGATCGTCCGGCCTGGCCAGGCCCTGCAGACCCGGGTGCGGGTGGCGCCCTACCAGGCGGAGACCGAGTTCAAGCTCACCCGGGCCGAGGTGGACATCCCCGGGTTGAATGCCCGGGTGGAGAACGGGCCCAGCGAGAGCTTCGCCGTGCTGGTGGGTGAAGCCCTGACCAGCGACCACCCGCTGGTCCAGGAGAACCAGGGGCGGATCCAGGGTACCCTGCGCATCTACACCGACCTGAGCAGCACGCCGCAGCTCGAGGTGCCCGTCCGGTATCTCCTGCGGATCTGACCCTGGAGCGACTCCATGCTGCGTACCCTGCGCTTCCGCGATCCCGCCGGCGCCGTGCGCCAGACCCTGCTGCTGCTGGGTCTGAGCCTGGCGCTGGCGGTGGGCCTGTGGCTGGTGCGGCCGGACCGGCTGCCCCTGCAGGCGGATCCGGCGATCTACGCCCTCGACCTGCCGGTGCCGCTGATCTCGGTCGCCGACGCCCGGGCCGCCTACGATGACGGCAGCCGCTTCTTCGTGGACACACGGCCAGGCGACCCGTCCGGTCGGGCCACCATCCCGGGCAGCTTCGTCATCCGCGAACAGCACCTGCTCGCCGACCTCGAGGCCATCGGCGATTTCCTCTTCCCCGAGGATCCGCTCATCCTCTACGGCGCCGATCATCCCCTGCCGGTGGCCGCGGTGGCGGCACGCCTGCAGACCCGCGGCTTCGAGGACCTGGTGATCCTGCAGGGCGGGCTGGAGGCCTGGCAGCGGGCCGGCGGCGAGGTCGCTGGCGGGGAGGTGGGCGATGAGTGACCATGACCTGACCCTCGGTGGCGACCGGACTGCCGCGAGCCCGCTCATCAGCGACGTGCTGGGGTTGCTCTCGCGCTGGGCGGTGGGCGCCATCTTCATCTATGCCAGCCTGGACAAGCTGGCTCACCCCGACGCCTTCGCCCAGGCCATCGCCAACTACCGGCTGGTCCCCATGGCGCTGCTGCATCCCTTCGCCTGGTTCCTGCCGGTCCTCGAGGTGGTGGCCGGCGCGGCCCTGATCCTGGGCTGGCAGCGGCGCGGCGCCGCCGTGCTGACCGCCGGCATGACCGTCATGTTCATCGTGGCCATCGCCCTCGCCCTGGCGCGCGGCCTGGACATCTCCTGCGGGTGCTTCGACACGGCCGACGGCCACGGCGTGGGGCTGGATCTGCTGATCCGCGACGTGTTCCTCCTCGCCGGCGCGCTGCTGCCCCTGCTGATCCCGAGCGATCGCTGGTCGGTGGACCACTGGTGCGCGCGCTGGCGTGCCCGCCGAAAAGGAACATGATGATCGGATTCCCTTTTGGTCCTGCCTAAATGTTTGCCGACCGGCCCGCCCGGGTTTGACTTGCCCGGCCCGGTCCGCGATATTTCGCCTCGTGACGCCGTCAAGGAGACGGTCATCTGGATTCGTTGAGGAGGAAGCTCATGCCCGCGATCGTCGATCCCGCCAAGTGCACTGGCTGCGAAGAGTGCATCGAGACCTGCCCCACCGAGTGCATCAGCATGGTCGACGGCAAGGCCGTGGTCGACCAGGACGAGTGCACCGACTGCGAGGCCTGCGTGGACGTCTGCCCCGAGGACGCCATCTCCATGGAGTAAGGCTCCGCGGCCTGCGCCGTTTCGCCCCCGGACCCCTGGGTCCGGGGGCTTTCTCTTTTCTCCGGACGGCGCGCTCCGGGCCGACCTAAGGGAGATCCTCAAGTCGCCGTCCGCCCCGCCGAAGGACACTCACGGAGCCCAGAGCGGACGGACCCGCGACGAGAGGCTGGAGCCGTGAGCCACATCGAGACCCTGCGTGCCGCGTTGCCACCCGACGCCCACGCCGTCGTCATCGACGACAGCGCCACCATGCGGCGCATCTTCGCCAAGCAGCTCGACGACCTCGGCCTCGAGGTCAGCGCCTTCAACGACGGCCGCGAGGCCCTCGATGGCCTCGAGCAACGGATCGACCGGACCACCATCATCTTCTCGGACATCCAGATGCCGACCATGGACGGCTTCGAGTTCTGCTGGCGCCTGCAGCAGGCCGACTGGTACGACGGCACGCCCCTGGTGATGGTCTCCACCAACAGCGACGCCGCCAGCGTGGTGCGCGTGCTCAAGCTCGGCGCCGACGACTTCATCCCCAAGCCGTTCGGACGCGAGGACCTGGCCCAGATCATCGCGAGGGTGCTCGACCATGACTGAAGTGACCACCACGCAGACCCGCACCGTCGACCGCATGCAGGTCCGGATCGAGCACCTGGACAAGTTGCTCTCCCTGGCCGGCGAGGTGATCATCACCAGCGCCAACCTCCAGGATCTCGAGCGGCGCGCCAACACCACCGGCCGGACCGGCAGCGGCTTCAACCAGGACTCGCTCCACCTGATCAAGTCCAGCAACGAGGCCACGCGCCGCATCAGCCAGGACCTGCACGACCTGGTCATGGCCATCCGTCTGGTGGAGATCGACGAGACCTTCCGCCTGCTCCGCCGGCCGGCCCGCGACCTCTGCCGCAACCTCGGACGCGATGCGGACGTGGTCTTCACCGGTGGCGACACGCTCATCGACAAGGCCCTCGCCGAGCGGCTCGTGGACCCGCTGCTGCACCTGCTGCGCAATGCCGTCGATCATGGCGTGGAGGCGCCCATGGATCGCAAGCAGGCCGGCAAGGACCTGCGCGGGCGCGTCGAGATCGTCGCCACCGACGCCGAGCACCACACCGAGCTCCAGGTCCGCGACGACGGCGCCGGCATCGACGAGCCCACGGTCCGCGCCCTGGCCGCCGAGCGGCTGGGCGAGGCCGCCGCGCGCCGGCCGCTGGTGGACGTGCTCTGCCAGCCCGGCCTGAGCACCGCGACGGAGGTCTCGGCCACCAGCGGACGCGGCGTGGGTCTGGACCTGGTGCGCTCGGTGGTGGACGAGTTCGACGGCGAGATGACCCTCGACTCCCAGCCCGGCCGGGGCAGCACCTTCACGCTGCGGATCCCCAAGCTGCGCGCGGTGAACATCATCGACGCGCTCACCCTCCGCGCCGGCCCCGACCTGTACGCCCTGCCCATCGAGCAGGTGGTGGCCAACATCGGCCTGCCCCGCGACGCCATCCGCACCGCCTTCGATCGCAGCCGCCACTTCCTCTACCAGGATGCGGTGGTGCCCCTGTTCTGCCTGCAGGAGACCCTCGGCGAGGAGCCGCTCGCCGACGAGCACGACCCGCTGCCGGTGATCATCCTGCGGGGGCGGGCGGGCAACGCCGCCTTCCTGGTCAGCGAGTTCCTCGGTCCGCAGAAGCTGGTGAACATCCCCCTGGACGAGGGCCTGGATCATCACCAGGCCATCGCCGGCACGGCCGTCTTCACCGGTGGGCGCCTGGGCCTGACCGTGGACGTGGATGCCCTGGTGACCGCCGTGCAGGGCGAGCCGGCTGCCAC
>JAASSM010000058.1 GCA_021767885.1 bacterium
CCCGGCAGTGGCGCCAACATAGCACAACCCGTTGCCGCGTAAAGCGCGAGTCAACTGCTAGGAATTGTTATCGCCAGCGGCTTTCAACGTGGGCCGCCAGGAACCGGCATGGTGAACACGGGTTCAGCCCACGGCCGTCAGCACGATGTCCAGCACCGCCAGGGTGCCGATCCCCCACATCACCGGGTGCACGCCACGCCCGCGTCCCGCGGCCACCATGGCCACGACGTGGGCGACGAAACCGAAGGCCAGGCCGGTGCTGATGCTCGAGGTCAGCGGCATGAGGACGATGGTCAGGAAGGCCGGGATCCCGCTCTCGAGCCGCGAGAAGTCGACGCGCGCCACGTTGCGGAACATGAAGACGCCCACGGTGATCAGCGCGGGCGCCGTGGCGAACGCCGGCACGATGCTCACCAGCGGCGTGATCACCAGGGCGGCGAGGAACAGCACGCCCGTGGCCACGCTGGCCAGGCCCGTCCGCCCGCCCGCCGCGATGCCCGCGCCCGATTCGATGTACGTGGTGGTGGTGCTCGTCCCCAGGAGTGCACCGATCACCGTGGCCGCGGCGTCGGCCTCGAGCACGCGGTCGATGCGCGCGATCTGGCCGTCCTCGCCGACCAGACCGGCCTCGTAGGAGCAGGCCACCACCGTGCCCACGGAATCGAAGAGGTCGACGAACATGAACGAGAAGATGGCGCCCCACATGCCCAGCTGCAGCGCCGCCCCCAGGTCCATCTGCAGGGCGATGGGCGCCAGGCTCGGCGGTGGGCCCACGATCCTTCCGGGCAGGTCCACCTCGCCGAGGAGGATGCCCAGTCCGGTGACCGCCACGATGCCGATGAGGATGGCGCCCCGGACCCGGCGGATCTCCAGGACCGCGATGAGCAGCAGGCCGGCCAGGCCCAGGGCCACGGAGACGTCGAGACGGCCGAGCGCCACCAGGGTGGCGGGGTCGTCCACGATCAGGCCGAGGTTCCGGCAGCCGATGAAGGTGATGAACAGCCCGATGCCCGCGGCGATGGCCAGGCGCAGCTCCCTGGGGATCGCGGCGATCACGTGGCGGCGCACCCCGGCGAGGGTGAGGACCCCGAAGACCACGCCGGAGACGAGGACCACGCCCAGGGCCGTCTGCCAGGTGACGCCCTCGCCGATGACCAGGGAATAGGCGAAGAAGGCGTTCAGGCCCATGCCCGGGGCCATGGCGAAGGGCACGTTGGCCCACAGGCCCGCCAGCAGCGTGCCGATGGCGCTGGCGAGGATGGTGGCGGTGATCAGCGCGCCGCGATCCATGCCGGTATCGGCCAGGATGCCCGGATTGACGACGATGATGTAGGCCATGGTCAGGAACGTGGCCGAACCGGCGGCGAGTTCCCGGCTGACGGTGGTCCCGTGAGCGCGCAGCCTGAAGACCGCCTCGAGCATGCGGCTAGAGCTCCACTCGCAGGGGGCGTCGCAGCAGCAGACCGATCAGCAGCGAGAGGATGGTGAAGGCCAGCCACCAGGGCAGGGCCAGGCCGAGGATCCGGACCTCTCGGCCGGGTAGCGTGATGGCCAGCTGCCCGATGGGCTGGTCGGCGGGCAGGGGCTGGCCGGCGGGATCGCGCACGAGCTGGGCCAGGACGTTCCCGTGACGCGCGGCGGTCAGGGCGGCGAGACCGTCGGTGGCCACCGGGACCGGGAGCGCGAGCGTGACCGCGTCCGGTCCGGATCCCGCGTCGGCTGGCGGCGACCCGGCCGCTGGCTCCAGCCGCAACCCCAGGGCGTGCTGTCCGGGAGCCAGGGCCCGGACGCGCCAGACCAGCTCGCCGCGGGCGGCATCGTGCACGGGCCCCGCCTCCACGGCCAGCCCGCCGGTGGGCACCAGGACCGCCCGGGTCGCCGCCGGGACCACGGCCGAGACCAGCGCCGCCTCGCCCACGTCCAGCGCCCGCCGCCCCAGACGCGCCTCCAGCTGCGGCAGGACCAGGAGCAGGGGCAGGGCCAGGGCCGCCAGCGCGGGGAGCGCCAGGACGAGGTAACGCAGGTTCGCGGCCACCACGCCGGCCTGGACGCGCAGGATCACCCGGAGGTCGTCCTGGTAGAGGGCGGCCTCCAGCAGGCGGCCCAGCAGCCGGCTGCGGGCGGCGGCCAGCCGCTGCTGCGGGGTGGCCCACCTGAAGATCAGCAGCGCCAGCACGGCGAAGAGCACCGAGGCGATCACCAGCAGGACCGCTGGCGATCCGCTGGCCAGGGCGGCCAGCAGGTCGCCCAGCCGGGTGCAGAGATGGGCGAGTCCGGTCACCACCGCGGCGTCCTCACGAGATGTAACCCAGGCCCTGCATGCGCCGGCGGATCTCCTCCTCGTCCGCCCCGCCCTGATCGAGGCGGTCGAGCTCGCGCTCCAGCACGTGGCCGACGAACTCCTCCACCGACGCGTAGCCCGCCGCCCGGCTGACCCGCTCCGCGCGAGCGAGCAGGTCCCGGTCCAGCTTGATCTTCCCGCCTCCGAACATGCGTGGTCCTCCCGCGGCGCTCAGCGCGCCGCCGTCTCCGGGGTGAACAGGTCGCGGCCGGTCATCTCCGGCAGCGGCTCGCGGCCGAACAGGCGCAGGATGGTGGGGGCGAAATCGGCCAGGTTGGGATCGGTGCGGGCGATGGGCCGGGTGCTCAGCAGGATGCCGGGGACCTCGTCCGCGGCCTGACAGTGGTCGCCGCTCCACTTCTGCTCGTTGTCCACGAACACGCCCGGCGGCACCTCGCCCAGGGCCGACTCGTTGCTCCCCCGCCAGCCGCGGTGGTAGCCCAGGATGATGTCGGGGCCGGTGTGGGCCCAGTCGCCGTGGTAGACCTGATCCGCCCGGTAGGCGTACTTGATGGCCGCCGCCTGCAGGGTGGGGTCGCGCGTCGCCTCGAGCGCGGCCACCAGCTCGCGCAGCAGCGACTCCTGCTCGGCCCCCGGCTCCACGATGCCGTGCGCCTCGCGGCCGCGCAGATTGAGGTACAGGCCGTTGATGCCGATGGCGTAGGCGCGCGTCCGCGACCAGTCGATCCCCTCGAGGTACTCCACCTCGCCCGGGGCCACGCCATCGCGCAGGGCGAGGTAGCCGTGCTCCCGCAGCCAGCTGTTGACGTGGAAGCTGCGCCGGTACGGCGCGAACCCGTGGTCGCTCATGACCATCACCAGGGTCTGCGGGCCCACCGTCTCGAGCACGCCGCCGAGGACGGCATCGAGGGACTGGTAGATCTCCGGGATGCGTCCGTGGTGCTCGCCGGCGCAGGCCGCGTGCAGCGGCGACCGGGGATCGATGGCCCGCCACCACATGTGGCAGTCCTGATCCGGGTAGTTGAAGTAGAAGAACAGGAACCCCCGGTCGCGGCGGGCGAACCGGGTCAGCTCGTGGGCGAGCTGCCGCTTGCGCTCGGCGAACACGAGGTCGCTCTGGGAGAGGTAGTCGGCATCGGTGAAGACGTCCTCCTCCAGCGCCTTGGTGTCGCAGGGCAGGCCCTGGGTGAAGAACGGGCCGAGCTCCCGGGCCAATTCGGCGGCGTAGCCGTCCGGCGTGGAGATGGGCATCTCCGGGGCGGCGGGATCGATCTGCACCGGCGTGACGTAGAGCCGCAGCCGGGGGGCGGCCTCCATGAGGTAGACCCGGGCCACGCCGCGCACGGATTTCAGCAGCGGCACCATGCCGAACTCCAGGGTCAGCCAGTCGCTCCACTCCCCCTCGCGCAGGAGCACGCGGTGCTCCCCCAGCTCCACCAGGGCGCTGCGGCCCTCGCGGTCCACGGCCACCGCGAGGGGCGCCGCGGCCGTCGGCGTACCCTCGCGGTAGGGGTTGGCCGGACCGGAGACCACGGTCTCGGCGCGGCCATCCTCCAGGTAGACCGCCCGCAGCACGCCGCCGGTGAGGTCGCGCGGCGCCAGCGGATCATCGGTGACGTAGGTGTACAGCCCGTAGGTGCCCTGGATGTCGGGCGTGCCCATGCCGCTGAGCGTCCGGGCACCGGTGGGCACGGGGGGGAAGTTGGCCGGCACCTTGAAGACGGTCGCG
Organism: bacterium; assembly: GCA_021767885.1. The sequence continues at coordinate 4,032 of JAASSM010000058.1, forward strand.
TCCACGTCCTGCTCGTCCAGTAGCTGCCAGAAGGCCGTCCCCTTGCGCAGGTTGCGCACCTCGCCGCCACCCCGCGGCACGCGCCAGGATCCCAGCTCCCAGAAGTCGGCCGGCCCCTTGGCCTCGCTCGTGGAGAGGTAGGGCAGCATGGTCGCCGGATCGCGGTGGATGAAGTCGAAGATGCCGTGGCCGCCCGGATCGGTCCCGGTGATGAACGTGGACCAGGCCACCGGCGACTGGGGCGGGATGGCGGTGCCCAGCGGGAGCAGCTGCCCGCCGGCGGCGAGCACGTCATCGAAGTTCGGCATCAGGCCCTGTGCCCGGTACTCGGCCACCAGCTGGGGGTCCATGCCGTCGAAGCCCAGGACCACCACCTTCTGGGCCGCGGCCGGACGCACGGCCGCAGCCGCCAGCAGCAGGATCAGCGCGGCGCGGGCGGCGCCGGGGTGTGCGTGTCGCCGGATCATGCGACCGATCGCTCCTTCGGCGCCGCCGGGGCGGCGCGGTCTGCGGGACAGAGGCTGCGGCCGTGCAGATGCCCCGGCCGGGGCACGCCGCACAGGTCGAGGATGGTGGGCGCCAGGTCCACCAGGCCGGCGCCCTCGAGGTCCAGGGGCCGGCTGGAGGCCAGCACGCCCGGAACCTGCCGGGGGTCCATGCAGTGATCGGCGGACCAGGGCTTGGCGTTGTCGCGGAACACGCTGCCGATCACCCCGCCGGTGGCCATGTCCCAGTCCGCGCGCCAGCCGGGATTGTAGCCCACGATCACGTCGGGGGCCTCGTCGCGGTAGGGTCCGCGGTAGGCCTCGGCGCTGGCCCAGACCTCGGCGATGGCCTCGCCACCGGCGGGGTCGTCCAGGCCGCGCAGCCGGTCCATGAGCTCGGCGCGCAGGGCGGGCGCAGCGGCCGGCGGCACGACGCCGTGGCGCTCGCGCCCCTGCAGATTGAGGTAGAACCCCGCCAGACCATTGGCGTAGGCACGCGTGCGCGACCAGTCGATGCGCCCGACGGCGGCCACCTCTCCCGGCGCGAGCGCGGGCAGCGGCCCCGTGTCCGGATCGCCCTGCAGGCGCAGGTAGCCGTGCTCGCGGAACCAGGCGTTGAGGTTCACCGCGCGGCGGAAGGGCTTGAATCCGTGGTCGGACATGACCAGCAGGACGTCGTCCTGCTCCAGCCGGGCCAGGGTCCGGCCCACCAGCTGATCGGCCCGGCGGTAGAGGTCCTCGATGACGCCGCGGTGCCGGCCGACGTCCATGCCCGCGTTGGCCGGATGATCCTCCAGGCGGAAGCGCAGGAAGGTGTGCTGGAGGCGGTCAGTGGCGTCGAAGACGCAGACGACCACGCCCTCGCGCTGCCGGTCCAGCGCGTGGAAGAACTGGGTCTCCCGCTCGGCGTGGATCCGCCACGTCTGCGCGAGGAAGGCGTCCTCGTCCAGGACGCGCTCGTTGAGCGCCCAGGTGTCCTCGGCCAGGCCGAGGGTGGCGAAGGGCCCGTGGATCCGGGCGAGCATCATGGCGTAGTGCGGCGGCTGGCTGATGGGCATGGCCGGCGCCTGGGGGTCGAGGTTCAGCGGCGAGACGTAGAGGCCGAAGGGCTCCCAGGCGGTGACCCGCAGCATGGCCAGCCCGCGCACCGTCCGCCGCCCGTGCCGGAAGGCCAGACGCAGCCAGGGCGAGAACTCGCCGTCGCCGAGCTCGCAGACCTGGTCGCCCACCGTGACGCGCACCCGGCGAGCCGTCGCATCGACGGCGCAGCGGACGGTCAGCTCCATGGGACCGGTCCCGTCGGGCCGGTCGGGCCCTGGCAGCCGGCCGGTCCAGGTCCCGTCCGGTGCCCGCTCCAGGACGCGGCGCTCGCCCCCGGTCATGGCGCTGGTGGGCGCGGCGGCGGCGGTGAAGTGGGTGAAGGTGCCCTGGGTGCCCCGCAGGTCGGGCAGGCACATGGCGGCCAGCAGGCGACCGCGGAATCGCTCGGGTGGGAAGGTGAGCGGAACGCGCAGGATCGTGGCCGCCACGCCGTGATCGCCGAGGATGGACCAGAAGCTCCGGCTGCGGCGTCGCAGCTGCATGTGGTCGGGGCGGCGGCCGAGACGGAGCGGCCCCAGGCGGCGCTCGCGGCCACCGACCAGGCGCGTGCTCGAGAGCTCGGGCAGATGGGTGCGCACGTCGCGGCGGAGGAAGTCGAAGATGCCGTGACCGCCGGGGTCGACGCCGGTGGCGAAGGTGGACCAGGCCACGGGCGAGACCGCGGGCAGCGTGGTCTGCAGGTCGCCCAGACCACCGCGGCCGGCCAGGCGCTGGACGTGCGGCATGACGCCGGCGGCCATGAACTCGCGGGTCAGATCGGGATCCAGCCCGTCGAGGCCCAGGACCACCACCCGGCGGGCCCGGCGGCGGGCGCGGGTCCGCCGCGAGCGCCAGCGGCGAGCGGCGAGCCGGAACGGCCAGGAGACCACGCCGGCGGCGGCGATGAGGAAGCCGGCGAGGGCGAAGAGCAGGGACCCGCCCAGGGCGAAGCCGGCACCCGGCCCCACGTAGGCGAAGGCCGGTGCGGCGGTCAACACGAGCAGCACCGCCGGCAGGGCCGGCCAGGGGCGACGCGACGACGGTGACGGCGATGGGCGCATGCGGACTCCCCCGCCCGGCGGATCGCCCTGCGGGCACCGCGCCGGCGAGCGTTGCGATTGAAAACCGATTCCAATCATGGTCGGTCCTGGCGGCCCGGTCCGCAAGCCGCAATCCGTCGCTCCGACGGAGTGGATCAGGCCCCGAGGTGGCGCCGGGGAACCAGGTGCGCGTTGACGTATTCCCCCACGGCCTCCCCCACCGGGGTGATGGGCACGTCGCAGCCCGCCCCGCGGAGCTTGTCCATGCGGGCCTCGGTGAAGTACTGGTACTTGCCCCGCAGGTGCGCCGGCATGTCCACGTAGGTGATGTCCGGCTCGCGGCCGAGCGCCGCGAAGATGGCCCCGATCAGCGTGTTCCAGTCCGTGGCCTGGCCGGTGCCCACGTTGAAGACCCCGTTCACCGCCGGGCGGTCGAACAGCCAGAGCGTCATGGCGGCGGCGTCCTTGACGTAGACGAAGTCGCGCTGCTGCCCGCCGTCGGCGTACTCGGGCCGGTCGCTGCGGAAGAGCTTCACCGTGCCGGTGTCGCGGACCTGCTCGTAGCCCTTGCAGACCATGGAGCGCATGTCGCCCTTGTGCCACTCGTTGGGCCCGTAGACGTTGAAGTACTTGAGGCAGCAGATCTCCTCGAGCAGACCCTCCGCTCTCGCCCAGAGGTCGAAGTCGTGCTTGGACTTGCCGTAGAGGTTCAGAGGCTGCAGGTCCGACAGGCCGGCGTGGTCGTCGTCGTAGCCGCGGGACCCGTCGCCGTAGGTGGCAGCGCTGGAGGCCTGGATGAAGCGGGCTCCCTGGCCCCGGGCCGCGCGGCAGAGATCCTGGCTGTAGAGCACGTTGTTGGCGTGCAGGTACTCCCGGTCGGTCTCCGTGGTGGAGGAGCAGGCGCCCATGTGCAGGATGCCCCGCAGCTCGCCGGCGTAGCGGCCGGAGACGAGGTCGTCCCGGAAGCGCTCGTGGTCCTGGTAGCCGCGGTCGTAGCGCAGGGGCTCGAGGTTGGGCTCGCCCGCGTCCGAACGGTGGACGTCCACGGTGAGGATGTCGGTCTCGCCGCGCTGATTGAGCAGCCAGATCAGGGCCGACCCGATGAAGCCGGCCGCGCCGGTGACCACGATCATTGCCGTGCCTCCTCGAGGAGCAGCTCG
>JAASSM010000059.1 GCA_021767885.1 bacterium
CCGACCGCGGCCGTCACTTGAGCTTCCGGTAGATGGTCCGGGCGGTGATCCCCAGGATCCGCGCGGCGGTGTCCTTGTCGCCGCCGGTGCTGTTGAGCGTGGCCTCGATGAGCTGCATCTCCGCCTGGCGCAGCGGCGTGCCCACCGGGATCACCACCTGCTCGAACCGCGACTTGCCGGCCAGCACCGAGGCGGGCAGCACGTCGGTGTCCACGAACGGTCCCTTGCTGAGCACCACGCAGCGCTCGATGCAGTTCTCCAGCTCGCGGACGTTGCCCGGCCAGGAGTGGCGCTTGAGGGCCTCGACCGCCTGCCGGGTGAAGCCGCTCAGCTCCTTCTTGTTCTTCTGGTTGTAGACCTGCAGGAAGTAGTTGGCCAGCAGGACCACGTCGTCGCCGCGGTTGCGCAGCGGCGGCAGCTCGATGTTGATCACGTTGAGGCGGTAGAAGAGGTCCTCGCGGAACTCGCCGGCGGCCACCTTCTGCGTCAGGTCGGCGTTGGTGGCCGCGAGCAGCCGCACGTCGGCCTTGCGGGCCTCGCTGCTGCCCAGCCGCTCGAAGGTGCCCTCCTGCAGCACGCGCAGCAGCTTGACCTGGGTGGTGGGGCTCATCTCGCCCACCTCGTCGAGGAACAGGGTCCCGCCGTCGGCGGCCTCGAAGCGGCCGGTGCGCCGGCCCACCGCGCCGGTGAAGGCGCCGGGCTCGTAGCCGAAGAGCTCGGCCTCCAGGAGCGTCTCCGGCAGCGCAGCGCAGCTGACCTTGACCAGGGAGCGGGCGCGGCGGTCGCTCCAGCGGTGGATGGCGTCGGCGAAGATCTCCTTGCCCGTGCCGCTCTCGCCGGTCAGCAGCACGGTGGCCGTGCTCGGCGCCACCTGGCGCGCGGTGTCCACGGCCTGCCGCATGACGTCGCTGCGGCCGATGATGTCGTGCCGGTCCTGGACCTCCTCCAGGCGGCGGCGCAGCTCCAGGTTCTCCGCCTGCAGCTGCTGCTTCTCCAGCGCCTTGCGGACGGTCTTGAGGGTGACCGCCGAGGTGAAGGGCTTCTCCACGAAGTCGTAGGCGCCGAGCTTCATGGCGTCCACGGCGGCCTCGATGGTCCCGTGGCCGGTGATCACGACGAACTCGGTGCTCGGCGAGAGCACCTTGCCGGCCTTGAGCAGGTCCAGGCCGCCCATGCGCGGCATCACCAGGTCGGTGAGCACGCGGTAGCCGTTGCGCGTCAGCAGCTTGTCCAGGGCACGACACAGCTCGGGCTCGTCGTCCACCACCAGGACCACGGCCTCGGGAGCCGGCGATGCGCGATCAGCAGCGGGTTCGGTCATCGGATCCTCCGGGAAATCGGCACGGTCGCCGACAGGGTCCGCGCGTCCTGCGTGGGTGTCAAGCCCTGGTGCATGCCGGGTTGACGTTCGCGGCGTCGCGACCCATCATCCGCCAGCCCCGTCCACCACGACCCGCTCCCGAGGTTCCTCCCCATGCCCCCACGCCATCCCGCCGGCCGGCGCCCGGCGCGCCCGTTCGTCCGCCCCGGCCACCTGGCCCTGGTCGTCCTGCTCGCCGGAACCCTGGTGACGCCAGCGGCGTCCGCCGACCTGGTCGTCGGCCGCCCGCACCTGGCCCCCATCCGCGCCGACGAGGACTGGCGGCCCCTGTCCGACCCCGCACTGCGCACCGCACCGCTGGACGGCCTGAAGTTCCTCCCCCTGGGAACCGGCCGGAGCCTGACGCTGGGCGGCGAGGTGCGGCTGCTCCACGAGTACCATCGCGACGAGAACTGGGGCCTGGGCCCCCAGCAGGACGGCGGCAGCTGGCTGCTGCGCACCCTCGCCCACGCGGACGTGCGCGGCGCCCGGTGGCGGGCGTTCCTGCAGCTGGGCAGCGGCCAGGAGGACGGCCGGCCCGGTGGCCCGCGGCCGGTGGATGCCGCCGATCTCTACGTCAACGCGGCCTTCGTGGAGCTCGCGGTGACACCCGGCTCCGGGCGGCGGCTCGACCTGCGCCTCGGGCGCATGGAGCTCAGCCATGGGTGGGGGCGGCTGGTCAGCTTCCGGGGCCGCCCCACCCTCAAGCGCAGCCACGACGGCGCACGCCTGCGCTGGACGCGCGGGCACCACCGCACCGACCTCTTCCTGACCTGGGACGTCCGGCGCCAGGACGGCCTGTTCGACAGTCAGCGCCTGGACGACCACCGCTTCCTCGGCCTCTACCATACCCGGGCCGTGGCGCGGGGCCAGACCCTGGACCTCTATGCCCTGGGCACCGACCGGCCCGCCGAGGCCTACTTCCTGGATCCGGACCGACCGGCGCCCACGGCCGGCGCCGAGGCGCGCTGGTCGCTGGGCGCCCGCTGGGAACTACGGCACGGCCGCCTGACCCACGACACCGAGGTGACGTGGCAGACCGGCACGTTCCGGCCCGCCGGCGCGGCCGAGCTCGACATCGCGGCGTGGGCCGTGGGCACGCGGACGCGGCTGCGCTGGGCCTCGGCCCGGTCCCCGGAACTGGGCCTGGACCTGGGCTGGACCAGCGGCGACCGCGACCCCGACGACGGCACCCTGGGCACGTTCCGGGCCCCGGCCCCCGGGGCCGCGTTCCTCGGTGGCGGACACCTTCTGGGCTACGGCAACCTGGGCCTGGTCCACCTGCTGGGCGCCGTGGACCTGACGCCCGGACTGCGCCTGCAGCTGGGAGCTTTCGGGTTCTGGCGGCCGAGCGCGCAGGACGGCACCTATGCCCTGCCCGGCCGGCCCCTGCTGCCGGCAGCCGGCAGCCGCCAGCTGGGCGTGGCCCCCGAGCTCATCCTCGCCTGGCGCGCGGCACACTACACCACCGTGACCCTGGAGATCGATCACGTGCCCGCCGCGGGGTACCAGGAGGAGGTCACGCCGGCGGCCGACACGCTGTTCATCAGCTCCCAGGTGGTCTTCGTCTTCTGATTGATCGGGCCGCATCGAAATGCTGGAATCCGCCGCCTCTGCACCCTAGATTGGCCGGATCCGTGATTCGCTCGCAGCCCCGGCGAAGGAAGGCCCCATGACCGACCCCGCTGCCCCCCAGGCCTCCACCTGGCGCTTCTCCCGCGCCTTCTGGGTGGCCAATGGCGTGGAACTGCTCGAGCGCGCTGCCTGGTACGGCGTGTTCGTCGCCATCACGCTGTACCTCAGCCGCATCCTCGGCTTCTCCGACATCCAGGCCGGCGTCATCTCCGGCGTCTTCTCCGCCGGCCTCTACCTGCTGCCCACGTTCAGCGGCGCCTATGCCGACCGCATCGGCTTCCGCAACGCGCTGCTGGTGGCCTTCAGCCTGCTGACCGTCGGCTACGGCAGCATGTGGCTGCTGCCGGTGCTGCTGGAGAACGCCGGGCTGGTCCGGTACGGCCGCGAGGTGGAGTTCCTCGGCCTGGACACCAGCTGGCACAAGTGGATCTTCATCCCGGTGATGCTGACGGTGATGGTGGGTGGGAGCTTCATCAAGTCGGTGATCACCGGGTCCATCGCCCGCGAGACCACCGCGGCCAACCGCGCCCGGGGCTACTCCATCTTCTACGCCATGGTCAACGTGGGCGCCTTCTCCGGCAAGACCATCGTCAAGCCCCTGCGCGTGAGCATGGGCAACGAGGGCCTCATCGTCCTGAACCTCTTCGCCGCGGGGATGACCCTGCTGGCCCTGATCCTGGTCTTCGCCTTCTACCGCAGCGCGCGCAGCGAGGGCGAGGGCAAGTCCCTGGCCGAGATCACCCGGGCCCTGGTGGCGGTCTGCACCAAGGGGCGGCTGATCACCCTGATCCTGATCATCACCGGCTTCTGGATGGTGCAGCACCAGCTCTACGCCACCATGCCCAAGTACGTGCTGCGCATGGCGGGGGAAGGGTCGTCGCCCTCGTGGTACGCCAACGTCAACCCGGCGGTGGTGGTGCTCACGGTGGGCTGGGTGACCCACCTGATGCGCAACCGCAGCGCCCTGACCTCCATGACCGTCGGCATGCTGATCATGCCGCTCTCCGCCTTCGCCATGGCCTCGGGGAACATCATCCACACCGGCGACTTCTTGGGGCTGCCGCCGGTGGCCTTCATGATGATCGTCGGCATCATGTTCCAGGCCCTGGCCGAGAGCTTCATCTCGCCGCGCTTCCTGGAGTACTTCTCCCTGCAGGCGCCAAAGGGCGAGGAGGGGCTGTACCTGGGCTTCAGCCACCTGCACAGCTTCATCTCCTCGCTGCTCGGCTTCAGCCTCTCCGGCGTGCTGCTGGACCGCTTCTGCCCCAACCCGCGCACCCTGGACGCGGCTGCCCAGGAGCAGCTGCGACTGGCGGTGGAGACCGGCGCGCCCATGCCCGAGGCCTACGCCCACGCGCACTACATCTGGTTCGTGTTCCTGGGCATCGCCCTGGTGGCGGGCATCGCGCTGATCATCTTCGGCCAGGTGACCCGGCGCCTCGACGCCCGCACGGCGCGCGAGGGCAGCTGAGCTCCCGTCGACCACGCCGGCGCGGCGGCCCCGCCGTGCCGGCGTCCCCCTCCCGCACCGGCTCCGGCGGCACCCACGAGCGAGACGGCCCCGCCTGCGAGAGGCGGGGCCGTCTTCCGGGGCGCCGGAATCAGCCGGCGGTGCGGGCGGGCCGTGCCTAGCCCTGGTCGTTCGCGACGAACTCCCAGCCCGCGTCGAAGGCCTGCAGGTTCATCTCCAGCAGTTCCTTCTTCTTCACGATGACCTTGAGCGTGTCCTTGACGTATTCGGCCGGGAAGAGGCCGGTGGCCGCGCAGATGGCGCCCAGCATGACCACGTTGGCCACCTTGGGCGTGCCCACCTTGTCGGCCATCTCCGCCGCCGGGATCATGGTCACCTTCAGCCGCTGGCGATCGGGCTCGCCGGTGCAGATGCCGCTGTCCACGAAGATCCAGCCGCCATCGACCACGTCCTGCTCGAACATCTCCAGCGAGGGCTGGTTCATGGCCACCAGCACGTTGGGATGCTCCACGGTGGGGGCGCCGATGCGCTCGCGGCAGACGTTCACCGAGCAGTTCGCGGTGCCACCTCGCATCTCCGGGCCGTAGGCCGGGAACCAGCTCACCTGCTGGCCGGCCTTCATGCCCACCTGCGCCAGGAAGAGGCCCAGCGTCAGGATGCCCTGGCCGCCGAAGCCGGCGAACTTGCAGTGCAGGTCGTGCGCCAGCTCCAGGGGCTCCAGCTCCAGGGGCGTCTGCATGGACTGCAGGTACTCGTGGCGCTTGTCCACGTCGAAGGGGCTGCTGACGCGGTCCCAGGCACCGGCCTCTTCCTCGTCGCTGGTGTCCTTGAAGACGCCCAGCGGGAAGATCTCCTCCATCACCTTGGTCAGGTGTTCCCGGGCGTCCGGCGGATCCATCTTCCAGCCAGTGGGGCAGGGCGCGAGGATCTCCACGAAGCTGTAGCCCTTGCCCTCGGCCTGCAGCTTGAGCGCCTTGCGGATGGCCTTGCGCGTCTGCATGATCTGCTTGCTGTTGCCCAGGCCCACGCGGGTGATGAAGGTGGGCGCCGGCAGCGTGGCGAGCATCTCGCACATCCGGATGGGGTTGCCGTGATCCACCTCGGAGCGGCCGCGCGGCGTGGTGGTCGAGCGCTGACCGATCATGGTGGTGGGCGCCATCTGCCCGCCGGTCATGCCGTAGATGGCGTTGTTGATGAAGAAGACGCAGATGTTCTCGCCGCGGTTGGCCGCGTGGATGGTCTCGGCCGTGCCGATGGCGGCGAGGTCCCCGTCGCCCTGGTAGCTCATGACGATGGACTCGGGGTTGGTCCGCTTCACGCCGGTGGCCACGGCCGGGGCGCGCCCGTGGGCGGCCTGGAAGTTGCCACTGTTGAAGTAGTAGTAGCCGAAGACCGAGCAGCCCACCGGCGAGACGAACACCGCCCGCTCGCTGAGCCCGAGGTCCTCGAGGGCCTCGGCGATCATCTTGTGCACGTTGCCATGGCCGCAGCCGGGGCAGTAGTGGGTGCTCTTCTTGCTGCCGGCGGTCTTGCGCTCGAACTCGCTGTAGAGGCTGGCAGGCTTCTCGTAGACCTTCGCCATCAGTTCTGACCTCCTGCCAGGATGCTGCGATACTGCTCGAGGATCTCGCGGCCGCCGGGCACCATGCCGCCGCAGCGGCCGTAGAAGTGCACGGGGCAACGGCCCTCCACGGCCAGCTTGACGTCCTCCACCATCTGGCCGGTGCTCAGCTCCACCGCCAGCAGGTGCTTGGCCTTCTCGGCGGCCTTGCCGATGGCCTCGCCGGGGAACGGCCACAGGGTGATGGGCCGCAGCAGCCCCACCTTCAGGCCCTCCTCGCGGGCCTGATCGATGGTGGAGTAGACGATGCGGCTGACCACGCCGTAGGCCACCACGATCAGGTCGGCGTCGTCGGTGCGGTACTCCTCGAAGCGGACCTCGTTGGCCGCGATCTCCTGGTACTTGCGGTCGAGCTTGAGGTTGTGCTGCTCCAGTTCCTCGGGCTCGAGGTAGATGGAGCTGACCAGGTTGTGCCGGGTGGCCGCGTCGCCGCGCACGGCCCAGTCGGTGTGGTCGTACGGGATGGGCTTCGGCTCGGGGATCTCCACCACCTCCATCATCTGCCCGGTGATGCCGTCGGCCATGATGCAGGCGGGGTTGCGATACTTGTCGGCCAGGTCGAAGCCCAGCACGGTCAGATCGCACATCTCCTGCGCGCCGTTGGGCGCCAGGGTGATCAGACGATAGTTCCCGTGGCCGCCGCCCTTGGTGATCTGGAAGTAGTCGGCCTGCTCCGGGGCGATGTTGCCCAGACCCGGACCGCCGCGCACGATGTTGACCACCACGCAGGGCAGCTCGGCGCCGGCGATGTAGCTGAGGCCCTCCTGCTTGAGGCTGAAGCCCGGGGAGGAGGAGGCGGTCATGGTGCGGATGCCCATGCCGGCGGTGCCGTAGACCATGTTGATGGCCGACACCTCGCTCTCGGCCTGGATGAACACGCCCTCGAGCGCCGGGAAATGCAGCGCCGCGGCGTGGGCGATCTCGCTGGCCGGCGTGATCGGGTATCCGTAGTAGGCCCGGCAACCGGCGGCCAGTGCCCCCAGGATGATGGCGTCATTGCCCTTCATGAACTGTCTGGCCATGGAAACTACCCCCGGTGCTTAAGGTTTGACGACCCGGATGGCGCCCGGCTCGGGGCAGGCGTAGAAGCACAGACCGCAGCCCGTGCAACCCTCTCCGGTGTAGTACGCGGGATGGTAGCTGGAGCTGTTGAGCTTCTCGCTGATGGCGATGACGCCCTTCGGGCAGACGTCGATGCACAGCTGGCAGCCCTTGCAGAGCTCGGGATCGACTTCCATGTAGGGGAGTGTCGTGGTCATGGGCATCACCTCGTGCGATGGGGTCGCGGATGGCTGTGCCGCAAACATAGTCAACGCGCCGCGGCCTTGAAAAAAGAATCTTGGGCCGCCTCCGCAGAGACGGCCCGATTCGTGCTCGGCGCGGAAACGCGCGAAGCGGCAAGCGCTTGGGATGACAGCCGGTGCGCAGGCCGGCCGCAGCTCAGCGGTGGGAGAAGTCCGGCTTGCGCTTCTGCAGGAAGGCCTCGCAACCCTCTTTCGCGTCGGCGCTCGCACAGGTCACGCCGAAGAGCGCGGCCTCCAGGCGCACGGCGGCATCGGGACTCATGTTGGCCCCCTCGCTCACCGCCTTCAGGGCGCTGCGCAGCGCCACCGCCGGACGGGAGGCCAGCACCGCGGCGAACTCCCGCGCCGCCGGCAGCAGGTCCTCCCGTGGCAGCACCCGCGTGACCAGCCCCC